>JAJRSN010000160.1 GCA_024278715.1 Calditrichota bacterium | reverse complement strand
TCCGGGATGCGGGTAAAATCGGTTGTCGCCTCAAACAGCTTGCTATCGCGCACCTTTTTGACTCTTGATTCGTCGATGTGTTTGATGTAGGATTTTCCGGCATTTAATTTTTCCACTTTTACCGGATCGATATCAAAACCGATTGTCTGAAAGCCCTGTTCGACAAATTCCATTAAAAGCGGCAACCCGACATAACCGAGTCCCACAACTCCTATTATGGCTTCTTTATTTTTAATTTTCTGTAAAAGGTCCATTTTTATTACTCCATGCTAATTACAACTTTGATTCCGGTTTAATTTCAAGAACGAGCGCCGATGTACCGCAATTTGAGCGTTCTGAACAATCGGCGATTACTGTTTTTACGCGTCGTTTATTTTTTGAATTTTGTTGAAGGCGGACGTCCTATCGGAAAATAATCTATGCCCAGGCGCGCCATTCTCTTCGGGTCGTAAAGATTTCGTCCGTCAAAGATCGCCGGATGTTTCAACAGCTCTTTAATCAGATAAAAATCCGGTTCGCGAAATTCGTTCCATTCGGTCATTATCACCAAAGCGTCGGCTCCTTCCAGGGCGTTATATCGTTTATTAATGAGAAACAATTCTTTGTTCAGAATGTCTTCAAATCTCCATTCGGCTTCTTTTAAAGCTTCGGGATCATGGGCTTTTATTTTTGCGCCCTCTTTGACCAGAGCGCGGATTAAAGCGATGGCGGGAGCTTCGCGCATATCGTCGGTATTGGGTTTAAAGGAAAGTCCCCAAACCGCGACGGTTTTTCCCGAAAGATTGCCGTTGAAGTAATTTTTAATTTTATTTAGAAGAATCGTTTTTTGCCGCTCGTTTACGGCTTCAACGGCTTCTAAAATTTGCAGGTTCATTCCGTAGGTACGCGCCGTGCGGATGATGGCTTTAACGTCTTTCGGAAAGCATGATCCGCCATAACCGGTTCCGGGAAAAATAAAGTATGGTCCGATCCGGCGGTCCGTTCCGATGCCCTTGCGCACCATATCGACATCGGCTCCCACTTTTTCGCAAAAGTTCGCGATTTCGTTAATAAACGAAATTTTGGTGGCTAACATGGCGTTAGCCGCGTATTTGGTCAATTCCGCGCTGCGGATATCCATTATTATTATCGGCTTGCCTGTTCTTACAAACGGCGCGTACAAGTCGCGCATTAATTCGGCTACTTCTTCGTTATCCGTACCGATCACTACGCGATCGGGTTTGAGAAAGTCATCGATTGCCGCTCCCTCCTTAAGGAATTCGGGATTGGAGACAACCGCGAAATCGTGTTTTGTGTATTTACTGACTTCTTCTTTTACCCTGTCCGCGGTGCCAACCGGAACCGTGCTCTTGTTGACGATTACCTTAAAATCGTTCATGTGTTTTCCGATTTCTTTGGCAACGGCTAAAACATGCTGAAGGTCAGCCGATCCGTCTTCATTGGGCGGAGTGCCGACCGCAATAAAAATAATTTTTGATTTTTGAACCGCTTCTTTAATATCGGTAGAAAACGAAAGACGCTCCTGGTCGTAATTCCGTTTAACCATCTCCTCAAGTCCGGGTTCGTAAATGGGTATCCGACCGGCTTTTAACATTTTGATTTTTTCAACGTCTTTATCCACGCAAATCACGTCATTGCCCACATCGGCAAAGCATGTTCCCGCCACAAGTCCAACATATCCGGTGCCAACAACGGCAATTCTCATAGACTGTCTCCTTTATCTTTTAACTTTTTTTTTAACCTTCATTCCTTTATCGGGAAGAAATCAACTAATGATCAACCAACCTTATTTGACTCATTTTAATACGACAGATTTCAAGTTGACTTTAAAAATTAAAAATTTTTCTTGTGAATTTCATAAACCGGCAAATCTGCGCCCTTTTCTTTTGGACGATTGTCCGTAATATTGATGATAATAGTAATAATAATAAGAGCCGTAAATACCCTGAACATCAAAACCGTTTAATACTATTCCCAACAAGCGGCTTGAAATGGAAGATAACATGTTCTTGGCACGTTTTATGGCGTCGCGTTCCGTTTGACCCGCATAAACAACCAGCAAAGTGCCGTCCGCTTTGGTGCTGAGGATCGAGGCGTCGGTTACAGCAATAACCGGCGGACTATCCAAAAGAACGATGTCGAATTCATCCTGCAAACGTTTCAGCAAATCGGTCATTTTATTTGTCGCCAATAATTCGGAAGGATTCGGCGGTAAAATTCCGCTGGTGATCAGCTTAAGGTTCTCGACAATGGTATCTTTTAACAAGTCGTCATATTTAAGAGAGCCTGCAAGATAATTGGTTAATCCTTCTTCCTTATCCATGCCGAAAACCGAGTGAAGAATGGGACGGCGCAGGTCGCCGTCGATCAGCATTACCCGATTTCCCGCCTGAGCCATGGCAATCGCCAGATTGGCTACGGTAGTCGATTTTCCTTCTTTCGGTCCCGCGCTGGTAACAAGAATGGTTTTTAATTCTTTTTCCACCTTGCTGAATTGCAAATTGGTGCGCAAAGTACGGTAGGCTTCGGAAACCGGAGATTTGGGATCGATGTGGGTAATTAAACGCGCTTCAATCCTTGCGCCGTCGCTCAGCCGCTTTTTGGATTTTTCCATTTTTTCTGTTTCGATCTTTGGAATGGTGGCTAATACGTTTAATCCCATTCTTTCCAGGTCTTCGGGTTTACGCACGGAGCGATCGAGATATTCAATCATAAATGTCAATCCCACGCCCAGACCAAGCCCGAGCAAAGCGCCAAGCATCATGTTCATCCGGACGTTGGGTTTCACGGGTCTTATGGGAGATATCGCCCGGTCGATAATTCTTACATTGCGCGCCTGAGCCGATTCCTGAATTTTGGTCTCTTCCAACTTTTGGGTTAACATCATGTAAGTCTGCTCGTCAACCTGCTTTCTGCGCTCCAAGCGGGCTAATTCAAGAACTCTTTCCGGAAGCTCTTCAAGATGGGAATTGTATTTTCTAAGCACTCCCTCCAGAGCATTGATTTTAGCCTGAACAGCGGGAATCTCTGCGCTTAAATTGATCAGTTGCGTAACCAAATCCTGTGAAATTTGCAAAGGATCCGAAATCATGCTAAAAGAAACGATCTTTTCCGCTTCTTCCTGCAATTTATTTTTTAACGCCTTTATTTTTTCGTCGTATTGGCGCAATGTGTTTTCGAAAAATTCTTTTTTGTTGCCCTGCGCTTCCGACTGAAGAGCCGTTACATAAATGGTTCGATCGGCGACCACTTTTGCCAATTCTTGTTGTAAGGATTGAATGTAAGGAGTAGAAATTTCGCTTAAATTTTTGGGTAGCGTTTTCTTACGTTCTTCCAATTTTTTTTCCAGACTCTTCTTTAAACCCTCTTTTGTTTCCAGATCAATCCGAGCCTGTTCCAGCATCGATTCGGCTTCCGAGAGTCTGGTAACCAGTTCCGAGGTTTCGGCATCCAGACTGGCGATCTTTTCTCTTTCCTGATAAGCGCGAAGTTTTTCCTCGGACTTTTTCAGTTCCTGCGCCTTAATCTTTAAACGCGATTCGATAAATTTGCGCATCTCGCTTACTTCAAGACGATTGGTTTCGGCGTTTTGTTCGGCGAACTCTTCGGCAATTACATTGGCGATATAAGCGGCTTCAAAAGAAGAACCCGCCTGATATTTTAAGGTAATGATATCCGTGTCGCGTTTCGGTTCCACTTCCAGACTACCCGTCACAATTTGCACACAACTGCTAAACGGCAATTGAGTTCCGTCTTCCAGCGGCTTGAAAAAACTGATCGAATCCCTAACGTCTGATTCGCTCAACCGGCGCACAACCCGTTCGGCTATATTGCGGCTTTTAAGAATTTCGATTTGATTAGTCAGCAAATTAGATTGATTGCCCAGATAAGTCATATTAAACAGAGAACGCTCCATGGAATCGCTGCTTTCGATGAGCAATGTGGTCGTCGCCTCATAAGTGGGCGAGGCGGTAAAGGTGTAATAAACCGTCGCCGTGAAAACAATTATAAAAGAAAGCGTAATTATCCAACGACCGCGATAGAGAATTCTTAAATAATCGGTTAATTGTAAGGGCTGTTCCTGACCTTCGAAAAATTCATTTTCGATCGGACTTGGGACTTGATTTTCCACGTCTCTTCCCTGCCTCCGGATTCCTTTTAATTTATATTTTAACTATTTCTGATTGTCGAAACAGAAATTCCGCAACTTTAAGGAAATAATCGTCTCTTAATAAACTTCACCCAGCGTTTTATTTGTTCGCTGCGCGGAGCAAAAAAATCGTCTTTAACCTCTCCGCTCTTGATTGTCTCGCCGTTTAACGCCTTTTTTGGATTGGAGTAAAACAGGGCGTTAAGCGTTTCTTCGTCAACAATCCTTCTCAATTCGGATCGGGCTTCTATAAGCGTTTTGTAACTCCGACGTTCCGTCTCGTGAGCGTCGGAAGCGATAAAATGCACGAACCGACCCTTAATAAGGTTTAAGGCTACATTTTGAATAGACGCTCCGAATTGTCCGGTAACGCTGCCCGCGTTTATCTGTATTAAGCATCCCTGCTGAAACCAGGTGTATAATTTACTTAATTTATCGTGTAAATACACATAACGTTCGGGATGAGCCAGAATCGGAGTAATGCCTTTCAGACGGCATTGAAAAATCAAATCGCCGACGTCATCCGGAAGATCGTACAAAGGCAATTCAAACAACAAATAGCGCAAATTATTATCGAAGGTCGTCCAGGGATAATGGAACCATTCCAGAATTCGCCTGCTAAAAAACAATTCCGCGGCGAGCGACAGTTTTACCGGAATTCCCGCTTTTTCAATTTCCGATTTAACAAACCTGAATCTCCGCAAAAGCTGATCGCTGAACACATCGTCGGTTAAATCGGTAGCATGCGGAGTAGCCAACAAGTGTTTTATATTTAAAGACGCCGCCTGTTCGACCATCGCCAGGGTCTCATCCAGATCACGCGCGCCGTCGTCCAGCCCAAAAACAAAGTGAGAATGAAGATCAATAAATTCAGGTTTATTCATTCAGTCCTCAACCCGTTATTGACGCATATCAACAACATTCATTTCCGATGTCGGCGTAAAACTGAATAGACTGTCGGCGAGTCTGTTTTTAGTATCGATGTTCGACAGATTAAATATCGATTTATTACCGTTCAAATCCGTAATTTCAATTTTAACGATCTGCCATTCGTGGTCCTGAATCCAGACTTTTAAAGAGCTGAAATAACCGTGCACATCTTCTTTGGGATCCAATTTAACAACGTAAACTTTTTTGCCTCGAATTTTATCCTCACCGAGAAGGGTGGCGTAGTGGGTTTTAGGATATTTAAATAAGATGTCCCGCGGTAATAAAACTCCGGAATTCTTCCGTACGCGATCGATTAAAACCTGATTGTTTATCCGATTGTAAGTCCACACTGTTTTGCCGTCGCTGACAATTAACTGGTCGTCGGTTTCAAAACGATATTTTTTACCGTCTTTTACATACAACGTCCCTTCGGTTTTGGAAACAGAGCCGGTCAACTGAAAGGTTTCGACCTTTTCGAACGTCGCTTTAAAGTTTTCGATATCATCATATTTTTTTTGCAGTTTTTTGATGATATCTTTCACGTCAATCGCAAAAACCGTATTTATGGCGATTAAGACAATAAAGCCGATGATAATTTTAGTCCGCATAGTTCTCCTAACGCATATTTTGTAATTCTTGTAGCGTAATCAAAACCTGCCGCGGTTTACTTCCTTCGGCGGGACCCACAATGCCGTCGCGTTCCAATTCATCCATTATTCGCGCGGCTCGTGAAAAACCTATCTTCAATCTACGCTGCAGAAACGAGATGGATCCCTGCTGGTGCCTGACCACAATGGCTCTCGCCTCTTCATATAAGGGATCGCGATCCATCATATCGTCGCCCGCTCCGATACCCGTGGAGCTTCCGGGCTGAGGAATGCTGTAATAGGGAAGCTTCGGTTGTCTGCTGATGTGGCGAATAACCCGCTCCACCTCTTCCGTGGTGACAAAAGGGTTCTGCAAGCGAATGGGTTTCGGACTTCCCGGCGGCTGATATAACATATCGCCGTTACCCAACAATTGCTCCGCTCCGTTGATATCAAGAATGGTTCGCGAATCGACTTTACTCGAAACCAGATATGCGACCCGCGCCGAAAAATTAGCTTTAATCACGCCGGTAATCACATCCACGCTGGGACGCTGCGTAGCCACAATCAAATGGATTCCCACCGCCCTTGCCATTTGCGCCAGCCGCGCAATGGGAGTTTCGACCTCTTTGGCGGCAACCAGCATCAAATCGGCTAAT
>JAJRSN010000159.1 GCA_024278715.1 Calditrichota bacterium | reverse complement strand
TGGCTGCCTTTGAACAAAGGCGTCGGTAACGTTCATTACCAGGTTGTTACCGAACATCTGCGGGCGACAGAATACTATCTGCAGGTTGACGCGCCTTCGGAAATGTACTTTTTTGTCTATCAAGGTCGCGACCTCAAAGGAGATTACAATTTAATCGCCCAAAGTAAGCTGAATATTTCCGAACCCGGAAGGGGATGGTATCGCTCGGGAAAACTCGATTGCGAGCTGAAAGCGGGAAAGTATTATTACATCGGAATTAGCTGGAAGGGAACGGCAACAGCGGGCAGAGCCGCTGACACGGTTCCCTTTCAAACGCCGTGCGGAATGGTCTATTCCAGCGCCTACAATCTGGGAGGCGCGCCTCCGGAGATGCGCATCTTTCAGCCGTATCAGGTCTCATATCCGGTGGCTCAAAAACTGATCGTGGGACAGGGTCTGTGGCTTGCCTGCGATGAAGGGGAAAAGCGCTTACAGCCCGGAAGTCAGGAAACAATCCGCGTAAAAATGTATTCGGCGGAAGCGGACACAACTTTTAAATCGAGTTTGAAAATAGTAAGTAACGATAAGAAGAATCGTGTGGTCGAAATACCCGTTATGTTGAAGGTCAACGCCAAAGGCACGGGAATTTTAACAAAGAACAATTTGATTCCCGATGCACCCGTTCTGTACCAAAATTATCCGAATCCGTTCAACAATACAACCCGCATTCGCTTTGGAATTAGCGGATCGGAGAAAGTGACGGTAAGTATTTTCAATATTCTGGGGCAAAAAGTCTTCACTCTTGCTGATGAGAATCTGAAAGCAGGGATTTACACGGTTAACTGGAACGGATTAAACGGGGAAGGGCGGGCGGTTTCAAGCGGAATTTATTTTGTGGTTTTGAAAACAGGAGAAGTCAGGTTGAGCAAAAAACTTATTTTACTAAGATAGACATGTAAGAGACCAATTATGGGATGCGGAATTTGTTAACCGGCAGGATTTGGAAAGGAGCGGGGGGCAGGTCGTTTACGACCTTGTAATACCCCCTTCAGGGGGTTGGTCGCCCAATCTTTCGTTAATAATCGTTAACTCGTTTCAGGTAGGTCTTAACTAATAAATAAAAATTGCATGACAAAGAAGAAAATAATCAAATATGAATCTCGCCTCCTTTACCAGCTTAACCTTAAGCTTTATCGAAGTCAGTTATGAAAAGGAGAAATTTTTGACACAGACAATAAAATTAAAAGGGGAAAATGCGATGGCAAAAGCAATTCTTTTATGCCTGTTTTTAAATTCCCGCAATTTTAGGGTCTCCGCTATGATCTGATCGCCCAAAACGCCTGCATCGTGAATGGCGCCGGTAAAATTTAATAATCCTGACAAAATTAAATTAATAGAAAGGTGACAAGATGAACAAATGGTCCCGGATAGGTTTAATTCTGCTGATTCTGCCCGTATTACTTTTTGCCCGGAATCTTCGCCCTCCCGAAGAGCACTTCGGGTTTAAAATGGGAACCGATCGGAAATTGATTAATTGGAAGCAGATTCATGACTATTTTTCAATCATGGATCAATTTTCCGATAAAATAAAAGTCGAGGAACTGGGTAAAACCACTCTGGGACGCCCGTTCATAATCGCTTACATCTCTTCGTCAGAGAATTTGAAAAATCTGCACAAATTCAAAAAAATTCAACGCCTGCTGGCAAACCCGGACAGCCTTAGCCCGAAGCAGGCTGATAAACTGATCAAACAAGGCAAACTTGTCATGCTCATCAGCCTGAACATTCACTCTACTGAAATTGCTTCCAGCCAGGAATCGGTGGAATTGGCTTATGATTTAATCACCAATGACGACCCGCAAACCCTGAAAATTCTCGATAATGTTATACTGATCTTGATCCCCTCGCTGAATCCCGACGGGCAGCAAATGATTACAGACTGGTATCTGAAACACGCCGGAACGGAATATGAAGGGTCTCCCATGCCCGGCTTGTACCACTATTATGCGGGACATGACAATAACCGCGATTGGTTTTTCTTCAATTTAAAAGAATCGCAGTTAGTAGCTCCGATACTGTACCAACAATGGTTTCCGCAAATTGTTTTCGATCAGCACCAGATGAGTTCAAAAGGACCCAGAATGTTTTTGCCTCCCTATAAAGATCCTATCAACCCCAACGTGCCTTCTGTGCTGCTCGCCGAGGTTAATATGCTGGGTAAACATCTGACCGCCGATCTTCATGAAAAAGGATTCACCGGAATTGTAAACGGTATGTTGTTCAATTCTTTTTTTGAAGGAACAATGTCAAAAACGCCGCTATGGCACAATATGATCGGAATTTTGTCCGAACTTGCCAGCGTACGGATTGCAACCCCGTTGTATTTTCCGCGCGGAAGCCTTGGAAAATACGGCGCCGAAATATCTCGGTATTCGCGAGGAACAAACTTTTTGACCCCATGGCAGGGCGGCTGGTGGCGTTTACGAGATATTATCGAATACGAAAAAGCCGCCACCTTTGCAATGCTCAACTTCGCCGTAAAATACAAAGAAAAAATAATGAAAAATTTTTACGCCTTAAATCGCGAGGGAATCGATAAAGGACGTAATCAGGCGCCCTTTCAAGTGATCATTCCGCTGAAACAACACGATCCCAATGCCGCTGCCCTGATGTTGGAACGCTTAAAATTAGCCGGAGTCCGAATTTTTAAAGCCGAAGAAGCTTTCGAATACGACGGTCGCCGATATTCCCCCGGATCCTTTATTATCCCGTTGTCCCAGCCCATACGCGCCTATGTGAAAGACCTGTTCGAAGTGCAAAAATATCCGGACTTGTATGACTATCCCGATGGTCCGCCCACAAAACCTTATGACTATACCGGCTGGACATTGCCACTGCAAATGGGAGTGTCCGCAAAATTTACTTCTTCGCTTGTGAATATGAAAATGAGCCGGGCTGAATCATTTGTCTTTGACGAAATCCCTGAACAACTCCCAGAAGCCGACTACTACCTGCTTCCCACCAGATACAACAATTCCTTTGCAATTATTAACGAATTATTATCGGATTTTAACATTCAAAGAGCTGCTTCCGCTTTTCAGACAAAAGAACACTCATTCCCTGCCGGAACCTTTATCATTCCCCATCAAAACAGTTTGCGGCAAAAGCTTCTGAAACTTTCTGAAAAATATCGGGTGCCCGTTATCGCAGTAAATCAAAAAATAAAAACCGACCTGCTTCAATTAAAAAGACCGCGTTTGGCTATCTACCAACCCTGGGCAGGCAATATCGATGAAGGCTGGAAGCGGCTTGTGCTGGATAATTTTAAGTTTAAATATTCGGTTTTACATAACAAAGACATTCAAAAGGGAAAACTGCTTGAGAAATACGACGCCGTTATTATTCCGGATATGACGGTAAGCAGATTGGTGGACGGAAAAAAAGAAAAAGACAAAGAACCGCTGATCGGCGTCGCTAAAATTCCCGAAAAATTTAAGGGCGGCATTGGCGAAAAAGGAGTTAAAAAATTGAAAGAATTCATTCTGCAGGGAGGCACGCTTTTGACGCTGGGTCGCGCCTGCGACTTTGCCATCGATAAACTTCGGGTGCCGGCGATAAATGTTGTTAGCAAAAAAACCAATAAAGAATATTTCGCGCCCGGCGCCTTACTGCGGATGCATCTTGATCTTTCTGATCCCATTACTTTTGGAATGCCGGAAATTACGATTGTTCGTTATACCAACGGTCCCGCCTTCCGCCTGTTAACCCATAGTCAAGCAAGCAAAGCCGTCGGCTATTTCGATGAAGATACCCCCTTGGTAAGCGGTTGGCTGATCGGTGCAAAACTGTTGGCTGGCAAAACCGCCCTGGCAGAAATTCCCACACAAAAAGGCAGGGTTATTTTGTTCGGAGCTCGCGTTCAGGGAAGAGCCCAAACCCATGGCACGTTTAAATTGCTGTTTAACGCCATATTAAGCAGTAAATACACCCTCAAAGTCAACGAAAATAATTAAGACAAAGGAAGTCAATCCAATGAAACGCGTTATAATCTTTCTGACACTTTTTATGGCTGTTACTTTTTACGGCTTAATCGCCTCATCACCGCAAACGCCTTTGGAACAAGCGGAATATTCAAGATTAACTTCTTACGCCGAAATGACGAAATATCTACAAAAGCTGGATGAGCAAAGCCGGATCATGTCGCTCAAAACCATCGGAAAATCAGTGGAAGGCAGAAAAATACGCGCTCTGTTTTTTTCGCTCGAAAAAAACTTTGGGAAAAAAAGAGAACACAAACCGGTTGTCCTCATTTTTTGTCAGCAGCACGGAGATGAGCCATCCGGAAAAGAAGCCGCCCTCAAATTAGCCGAATATCTTGTTGAAAAAGGGAAATCCGTCTTAAATCGAATTGACCTGATCCTTATCCCCCAGGTTAATCCGGACGGAGCCGAAGTCGGAAAAAGAAAAAACGCCAATAATATGGATCTCAATCGCAATCATGTGATTCTGAGCGAACCTGAAGCTCTGGCAATTCACCGCTTGTTCCTTAAATGGAAACCGGAGGTCGCGGTAGATATTCACGAATATAACGCGGTTAAAAAAAGCTGGATCGAAAACGGATTTATTAAAGACGCCGACGAAATGCTCGGCGGCGTCACTAACTTGAATATTGATTATCGGTTAATCGATTTTTCCCGAACTGTGATCATGCCCGAAGTGGGTAAAAAGGTAACCGACTCCGGCTTTTCCTTTCATCGCTATATTGTGGGAGAACCTTTTCCTCCCAAACGCATCCGCTACAGCACAACTAACATTAACGACGGGCGCCAAAGCACTGGCATCTACAACACGCTGTCTTTCATAATCGAAGGGAAAAGATACGGTGATGTGCTGAATAAAATTAAACAAAGAACCGATGGTCAATTCGCCGCTCAGCTTGCATTTTTGCAAGTAGTTGCCCGCCATTCCACGGAGATTCTGGACCTGATAAAAACCTCAAGACAAAAACTATCGCAAAATCAAACAGAAGATTACATTCACATCCAAATGGATTATTTTCCCGATCCGAATCAAAAAACCTTAAAATTTCCGGTTTTTGACTTCTACAAATGGAAACGGGTTGAAAAAGAACTGCCCCGCTTTGAGCCTTTGGTTAAAATTAAAAAGAGCGTCGCCAAACCCTTTGCCTACATCTTCTCTCAAAAAGAAAAACGCCTTATCGAATTGTTGACAAAGCACCAAATTAAAATGTACCGCTTGGCGAAGAATGCGCTGATTCCGGTGGAAGTTTATAAAATTTTACATACAACGCCGGCAATCGATGAAGATAAACCAACCCTCAATATGGACGCGGAAAAAAGGAAAGAAAATCTTAAATTTTTCAAGGGCGACGTTTTTGTGCCCCTTAATCAGCCCGCTTCCAATTTAATTCCTCTGCTGCTTGAACCGGAATCAACCTGGAACATCTGCAAAAAAAGAAACGGACATCAGTATCGTTTTGCCGAATACCTCACTGTTGGTAAAGATTATCCCATAAAACGCGTGCCCGACGCAATTCAATTGGAGTTGAAAGAAGATGAATAAAATGATCGGTATTGTCGGCGGCATGGGTCCGTATGCCGGAATAGACCTGATTAAAAAAATCTTTGATCAAACGGCAGCCGCCCGCGATCAGGACTATCTTCCGGTCGCCATGCTGTCCGTCCCGGAAAAGATACCCGACAGAACGGATTTTCTCTCCGGAAAAACAAAGGAAAATCCCGGAAAGCCCATCGCCCGAATCATTAATTCTTTAATTGAAATGGGAGCCGAATTAATCGGCATAGCCTGCAACACCGCTCACGCCGAACCCATCTTCAATTGCATAGTCGAAAATTTGAAAAACAAAGAAGATTCCTCAAAAATCGTTCACATGATCGAAGAAGTTGCACTCTATCTAAAGCAAAATCTTAAAGGCGTGAAAAAAGTGGGCATTTTATCCACTTCCGGAACTCTGCTATCAAATATCTATCCGAAAACGCTGGCAAATTTCGGAATCGAAACGCTGCAGCTTCCTGATGAAATTCAGCGGAAATTTGTAAGCCCTGCCGTTTACGATCCGCAATTCGGCATCAAAGCTCAACCCGAGCCGGTTTCGGAAAAGGCTGAATCGTATTTGCGTATCGCGCTATCGCATCTTATCGAAAAAGAAGTAGAAGCCGTTGTGCTGGGATGCACCGAAATCCCTTTGGCAATCCGTGAAAAAGAAATAGACGGTTTACCCGTAATCGATTCAGCCGCTGTTCTTGCCGCAGCGCTTGTTAAAAAGGCTGCGCCTTCAAAACTAAAAGATTCGACGATTTAAAAGTAAACTTATCCGGAGAAACCTTTTGATTATGGCTGCAAAAACAAAAAAGACACCGACTCTAATCCAATCGTTAACGCCTTTGATCGCCATTGCTCTTTTCCTTGGCATCGGGTACGGATTCCTCAGATTAAACGCGGAAATTCTGCTTTTGGCAGCCGCAACCGTGGCGGGCTTTATCGCCCTGAATCTGGGATATACCTATAAAGAAATCGAAGACGGAATTCTGGAAAGTATGATGAAAGGCATGCCGGCGATGCTGATCGTTATCGTTGTCGGCGCCCTGATCGGCTCTTGGATCGCGGCGGGTACTATTCCGCTTTTGATTTATTACGGTTTAAAACTCATTTCCCCGCAATATTTTTTGGTCACAGCTTCTCTTGTTTGCAGTATCGTTTCCGTTGTCACCGGTACTTCTTACGGAACCGTGGGAACACTCGGCGTGGCTTTTATCGGAATTGCGCATGGTCTTAATATTCCGCTGGATCAGGCTGCCGGAGCAATTGTCGCCGGAGCTTATTTCGGAGATAAGCTGTCGCCTTTTTCGGATACTACCAATCTGGCGCCCATTGCCGCGCAAAGTAATTTGTTCGATCATATCAAACACATGCTTTGGACAACCGCCCCGGCGTGGATTTTGGGAATGATTGTGTATTTCATTTTAGGATTATCTTCACACGGCGCCGTGAATATATCCATGGAAAAAACGGAACTTATTATGAAAACGATTAAGACCAATTTTACCTTTCACTGGCTTTTGCTGCTGCCGGCGTTAATTACTCTTTACGGAGCAGTACGCAAAAAACCGGTGATTCCCGCAATGCTCCTTTCCGCCTTGGTTGCCGTGCTGTTAGCGCTCATTTTTCAGAATACCGATTTAAAATCCGCGGTCGCATCCACCGTCACGGGTTTTGAAGCGAACACCGGTAACGCCATGGTAGATAAATTATTGACCAGAGGCGGCATGGCGAACATGATGCACGTAACCCTGATCGCGTTTTGCGCATTTGCCTTCGGAGGAATCGTCCAGAAAGCGGGTATGCTGAATGTGCTGTTGGAACGGCTGTTAAGATTCGCAAACACAACCGGTAAACTGATTGCCTCCGCGGTCGCCTCCAGTATCGCCACGGCAATGATGACCGGCAGCTCGTTTTTATCCATTCTGATCCCCGGAGAGCTTTTTGCTCCGGCATTCAAAAAAAATAATCTGGCGGCTAAAAACCTTTCACGTACTGTGGAAGACAGCGGCACGGTTGTGGTGCCGCTGGTGCCCTGGAGCATCGCCGGGGTTTTTATGGCTGGAACGCTGGGGGTAGAAACTCTGGCTTACGCTAAATGGGCGGTTATGTGCTATACCGGATTTATCTTCGCGCTGATTTACGGGTTTACGGGTTTTGCCATTGCCCCCAAAATACGCGAGGATGAAACGATCCCCGGCAGCTAAAACAACGAGTAAACGGATGATCCGGGGAGAACCGAACGCTAAGCTGTTAAAACGTCGCTTCTTTTTATTAAAAATGAATGCAGAATCGGAGCTGTAGGTGATGAACAGAAAAAATTTTTTAGAAGAAACCTCGATTCAAAGGAAAAGCGAATTATGTCTGCGATAAAGCTTATTAAAAAAGCCCATGTTTACGCTCCCGAACCTCTCGGCGTAAAAGACGTTCTGATTGCGGGTAACAAAATAGCCGCCATTGATGATCACATCGAAATTACATCCTCTGTTGAAATACAGATCATCGAGGGCGCTGACAAATTTCTTGTTCCCGGATTTATCGACTCGCACGTGCATATTGTTGGCGGCGGCGGCGAAGGCGGCTATCGAACCCGTACGCCGGAAATTATGCTGAGCGATATTATCTCTGCCGGCGTCACTACTGTGGTGGGCTGTCTGGGCACAGACGGCAGCTCCCGCAATATGGCAAATTTAATCGCCAAAGCCGGAGCGCTCGAAGAAGAAGGAATTACCTGTTACGTTTACACCGGATCATACCAGGTTCCTGTCCGTACGGTAACCGGCTCAATATTGGACGATTTGGTTTTGATCGACAAAATTATCGGCGTCGGCGAGATCGCCATTTCGGACCACCGTTCTTCACAACCCAACAAAACCGAAATCGCCAAAATTCCCGCCCAAGCCAGAGTGGGAGGAATGTTATCGGGCAAGGCGGGAATCGTCAATGTTCATGTGGGCGCCGGAAAAAACAGGCTGAAAATACTGGAAGAGATTGTCGCGGTGGGAGAAATACCATCCACACAGTTTTTACCCACGCATTTGGCGCGGACTCTTGAGCTTTTTACCTCAGCGATTAATTATGCACGTCTCGGCGGCTTAATCGACATTACGACGAGTACGCCAGCCCGCTACTTACCCGATAAAAAAGGCAGCGCAGCGGACGCCTTAAAATCGCTGCTCGAACATGACGTTCCCATCGAACAAATTTCGTTTTCTTCCGACGGTCAGGG
>JAJRSN010000158.1 GCA_024278715.1 Calditrichota bacterium | reverse complement strand
CTCTCATTCAATTCCTCCGGAATTTAAAAATAACCGTTTTATGTCATTTCGATCCCACCAATACGGGAGAGAAATCTTTTTACTCAAATAGAACCAAAAGATTTCTCTTCGCTTCGCTCATCGAAATGACAGTCACTCGTTACTTGTTACTCTGTCACTTTGTAACTTGTCACTCGTTACTTGCAACTCATCACGCATTACGCATTACGCATTACGCGTCACGTC
Source organism: Calditrichota bacterium (assembly GCA_024278715.1). Taxonomy (GTDB): domain Bacteria; phylum Calditrichota; class Calditrichia; order Calditrichales; family Calditrichaceae; genus Caldithrix. The sequence continues at coordinate 4,820 of JAJRSN010000158.1, read as the reverse complement.
CTTGTTACTCGTTACTCGTCACTCATCACGCCCTTGTCACTTCCCCAAATCACTTTCAATTTCAAAAACCGGGCGGATATCAATCGGCAAGCCGGACAATTTTTTGCGCAGCGCCGTTATGGAAGGAGTTTCTTTGGCGTATTTTGCCAACAGCGCTTTGGCTCCCTCATAATCGCCCTGCGCCTGAATTACCAGCAAGGTGTGCGCAAGGTCTCTTACGGCTGGACGGATTTTTTCAAAATTTACCCGTACTTTTTGCAGTTTCGGATCGTATTCGTAAGCCCCTTTTTCCAGCAGATAGTTGTAAATCAACGCATTGCCCGCACCGTGCGCTTCGTTAATTCCAAAGCGAATCGAACGGAAAATTCCCGCCAAAAAAGTCGCCCATACTTCTTTTTTAAATGACGGCGGATATACGCCTTTTCCGATCATAAACAGATTATTGTACATGCCAAGCACATCTGCTTTGCACTCTTCGATGCTGGAATAGGTTTCTTTAAGTTCTTTTTTAACCTCCGTTTTCCGTCCGTTTACTATTATGTTGCCTGGTCCGAGACCGTGCGAAATTTCATGCATCAGCGTATGATTAAAGAAACCCTCAAAGGTAACATAAGGTAATTGTTTTTGGTTAAGAATTAATTGAGCAATGGGTTTCAACAATTTTTGGAATTTGGCTTCGTGCAGGTTTTTTAGCATGACCTTTTTGGAACCCTTTGCTTCACGAACGCGCTCATCGTTCGGCAGATTAAACGCCAGGGTCTGCACGCCTGCCTTGGTATCGCCGGCTGAAAAGATTTCCTGCACCACCACAATGGGCGATTCCGAACCGCGATTGAAATTCTTAAATTTATCGGGAATGGGCAGATTCTGTTCCATGTCGTTCAGATAGGCGGCAAATTTCTCCAACTTGGCGCTCTCTTTGGGATCAACCAGCGTAATAAACGCCTCGAAAGACGCCTTGTAGTTGAAAAGTTCGTCTTCGTAAACTTCGTAAGGACCGATGATCGCTTCAATTGCGTGATTCTTTAAATCCATCCAGGCGAGGTCGCTCTCAAAATAATCGTTTGTTGCAAACGCTTTGGCGCGCAGGATGAGGTACTTTTTTAACGTGGGATTATCGGCAAATTCCGCCGCTTTTTTCAGATATTCCGCAGCGCGTGAAAGAGGTTTGCGGTAATACTCGGAATAAGGAACGGCGACCAGACTGTCTCCCTTGCGGCGAATAACCGTAAATTCCGAAGTGAAAGCTTTTTCGTCGCCGGGATGAGTTTTAATCCAATTCTCGAATTCTTCTCTTGTCATGTCCGCAGGATAGAAGTTTGCGCCTTTGGGTTTTGGCAAGTTGCCGATGAACGGTTGATTGTGATTTAAGCGATCAAAAGGACCGAACATGATTTTAAAATATTCAAGCCGCAGCTTGTCCAGCGGATCATCGGATTGTTTTAGGGTCTTTAGAATTTCTCTGTTTTTCGCGTAAACCTGATCCAAAAAAATTTCGTCGATGACCTTTGCAGCCCAGTACAAATTTTCGACCACTTTTTTCTGCCGATCATTTAACAAAGAATGATCGTAGGTGATGTCGGTCTTTACGAATTGATCGATCATTTTCTGCAATTTTTCCCTTTCCGCATTGTCAGTGCCGGGTTTTGAACAGCTAATCATAAACAGACTTAATACCAACAAGGAAAATAAGATTGTTTTTCTCATGTTTAATTCCTTTTCTGTTTGGTTAACATCCCAAAATATCAACTTAAAAATAATTTCACATAAAATAACGGATCGGCGAACTTTGTTTTCGGAATTTGATTCGCCATCATTCCGCTGATGATTTCGCGAGCCTTGTGACTGTGAGCAGCCTTTTTAATCACCAGGTTAAGAAGAATGCGAATTCTTCCTATTCTCTGCAATTTTGCGCTGACATTCAATTCGTTACCCAAAGACCGCCACAGTTCCCGATCATATTTTGAAAGAAATTCAGCACTAAAATTCTTAACTGTACTGGCTTCTTCGGCAACTTTTGCAGCGATTTTTGCCGAATAAAGCGCATTGCCGATGCCTTCGCCGGTAAACGGATCGATCAGTCCGGCGGCGTCGCCAAGCAATAAAAATCCGTTTCCGAAATTTTTCCGGTGCTTACTTCCCACAGGCAGATTCCATCCCACGGGATTTTCCAGAGGCTCCGCCGATGAAAATCGTTCTTTAAAAAAATCGCTTTGGATCGCTTTGGTCATGGCTTTTTTTAAATCGACTTTTCGTTTTTTTAATGATTTGTACAACATCCCGATGCCCACATTCGCCGTATTGTCGTCCGCCGGAAACAGCCACAGATAACCCGGCTGCACCTCGTCGATGTAATGGAGTTCAATTTGACCTTTGAGTCCTTTAACGTTGCGATAGTACTGCCTGAGAGCCACAACCCAGTGCTCGGGATCGCGATCAAACAAGCCGGTCTTCCGCGCCACAACCGAATTGAATCCGTCGGCTCCGAATACCAGATTAGCCCGCAGGCGAAGAGAAGAACCGTCGTCTTTGTTAACCGCTTTTACTCCGACAACCCGCTTCCCTTCAAAAATAAGATCGTGGACTTCAAATCCTTCGAGAACTCTGTTAACCTCTTTTTTGGCATAGCTGAACAGGAATTCGTCAAAAATCATCCGCCTGATCACCAGACCGGGAGGCAATCCCTGACGTTTATCGCCTAAAAGAGGAATGGTCACCGTGTCGTGATCGGGATTTCCGAAGGTAATGGATTCGATCAGGGCGGAAGGCAGGTTTTTGGCTTCGTTTAGCAGATTCAAATCTTTTAGAACGGTCATCGATTTACCGGATATGGCGTCTCCGCAGATTTTATCGCGCGGAAATTTTGCTTTTTCGATCAGACAAACGTGTAAACCCTGACGCGCACAAAAAAGAGCCGACGCAGAACCGGCAGGACCGGCGCCGACTATAATCACATCAAAAATATCGTTCATCCGAAGACTTTCCTTTCAGAATATTCAATCGTCGCACAACTGCCGAATAACTTCTTCAATGCGTCGCGCGCAAACCTTACAAAACGGTCTGTCACCATTCCTAAACATCACACAGTCGAGCATCGGACGATACATGCCCTTTGAGACGTAGCCCGCTCCTTCAAATGCTCCCACCTTACCGGAATATTTTTCGGTTTGAATCAATTTGTCCAAAGTTTTTTCGATTTTTACGGATAGCGCATCCGCTTCTTTTTTCTTTGCCGCAATTTTTTCGGAAGGAGCGCCCGCCCGCGACAAACGAGCGATTTCTTCATTGAATTCCCGCCGCTTTTTCAGATAATCCGTTTGAATTCGGTCAAATTCTTCTTTGCGCCATGGAGTAGGTACCGGCACACTGTTTTCAACAAGCTCCTGCCATTTTACTTCGGGCGGATTAAACAAACGCGTTATATTCGGTTCCGTCGGCTCCGTTCCGGGCGGATAAAATTCATCGTAAGCATTGCCGGATGAATAGTATTCGTCCGCCAATCCAGCAAAGGAATGTCCGAATTCATGAATAAATACATTTTCGCTCAACACATTGTCCGTTGTAAAAACCATGAAGAAATTGTAAATTCCTCCGCCTCCGTAACGATCCTGATTGACCATGATGATCAAAGCGTCGTAAGGGACGGCTGAAGCCAGATCGTGCAGGGTTCGGTTATCTTCGGTCAATAAATAGCGCGGCGAGCCCATGGAATTAAATGTGCAATTAAGAGTCGTGTTGCGGTAAATGTCACGAGTCGGTTCGTCGCAATTTTGTTCCTGCGAGGGCTTGAAAACGCCGTAGATATTTATTTTATTTTTGAACTCTGAAAACGGCGGCTTATTTAAAAGAATATTCGTATATCGCCGAAAATCTTTTTTTAATTTCAAACTATCCTCAAGAGTGTAACCCTCCGCCAGAATCGCAATATCAACGCATTTATGTGCGTCGCCCGATTTGTGGAGTGAATACGTCTTTGCGCCCGCCGCGCGATTTTCGGAATTTATCGATAAACTCGCCGGATCAATCGTTTGTTCAAAAACCGGCTGCAGATTATTTTCTTTGTCTCGCGAATAAAATTTAAAAAGAACCGGCTCGCGCGTAAATGGAATGAGCGCCGTTTCATGGAAGGTTCGTTTGATCCCCTTTTTAGCCTGTGACGTGGCGCGGTATTCTCCGAAATAACTGTTAAAACCTTTGGAATAAAGCAGTGTTTTTCCGCTTTGATCAAAAATTTTAATGTAATAGTTCCCGTTATCAAAAGGATCAATCAGCTTTTTTTCCGCTCCCGCCCATACGGGTTGCAGGTAAAATTGATCTAAAGTGATTATCTCTTCATCGCTGTCGCCGATGTGGTAATAATCGATGCGCAGGGTGCTGTCGGCAAAGTAGCGCTGAAAAGTGTTTTGAGCCGTTAAAAAGAAGGGAACGAACAAGAATACTAAAATTATTTTTTTCAAAATAACTCTCCCCTGTTAAACCGTGATATAAAATTTCTTAAATAAAATGATTACATGCAAACAGGATGACAACAGATTGGGATTTATGATTTAAGTTTAGTGGTTACAGGTTACTTCTCGTTAAGCGTTAATGGTGTAAGCGTTAAGCGGCTTCTCCGGTCGCTCGTCACTTGTCGTTAATCGTTAGGGGTTAAGCGTGTAAGCGGGTTCTCTGGTTATTGGTCCCTTGTCTCTGGTTGCTGGTCACTCGTTACTTTGTCACTTTGTCACTTTGTAACTTTGTAACTTTTCGTTAATCGTTAAGCGTGTAAGCGTTAATCGGGCTTCTCCAGTCACCCGTCACTTTGTTACTTTGTAACTCTG
>JAJRSN010000157.1 GCA_024278715.1 Calditrichota bacterium | reverse complement strand
GTTAAGCGGCTTCTCCAGCACGTCAAACCAGCGGAACGGCTTTCCGCATTCTGCTTTCTGATAGTTTTTTATTTTTTATTTTGTCTTTTCTATTTTGTCTTTTGTCATTTGTCTTACTTGTCATGCATCACGCATCACGTCTTTGTCGCTAATTCGTTAAGCGTTAAGCGTTAAGCGGCTTCTCCAGCCCCCCATCAAGTCAAACCAGCGGAACGGCTTTCCGCATTCTGCTTTCTGATAGTTTTTTTATTTTTTATTTTGTCTTTTCTATTTTGTCTTTTGTCTTACTTGTCACGCATCACGACATTCTCCTCGTCACTTTGTCACTTTGTCACTTTGTCACTCGTCACTCTGTTACTCGTCACTCTGTTACTCGTCACGCATTACGCATCACGTCTTTGTCGATGATTCGTTAAGCGTTAAGCGTTAAGCGGCTTCTCCAGCACGTCAAACCAGCTTAACGGCTTTCTGCATTCTGCTTTCTGATAGTTTTTTATTTTTTATTTTGTCTTTTCTATTTTGTCTTACTTGTCACGCATCACGACATTCTCCTCGTCACTTTGTCACTTTGTCACTTTGTCACTCGTCACTTGTCACTCGTCACTTTCTTGCTCCTCACGCATTCCGCCATCCCAAATACACTTAAGACCCTGTTCAATTCCGCGCACCGCTCCTCTCCTGCGCTCGTCGGGATAGCCCAGACAATGCGACACATAGCGGATGCCGTCAATAAAACGATCGCGATTGATGTGCTGATGACCGTAAACGTGAACGGCAGAACCAAGTAAGCGCAGTTGCTTTTCAATAATAAAAGAACCGGCGACACGGCTGAAATTAAACTGCGGAGAACGATCGTATTTTTTCAGTCGCTCGCGGTCAAGCGTCCGGTTTTCGGAAAACATCACTTCCTGCCTCGGTAAAAAATGGCTGAAAGTAATAACCCTGCTTCCAACGTTGGATTTTATCAATCGCTTATTGTAAGAATAAAAATAGGACGCTGGTTGAAAGCCGCTGTCGGGCCAGCGAACAAAATAATTATCGCTCCACATCCGATTATCAGAGTCTTCGCCGGGTTTAAAAAGATAGAGGCTGCCTTCTTCTTCGGGTAATTGGTACCACGAAAAAAGCGGGACGAGCAAAATTTTTTCTTTTGAAGAATAATTAAAACTTTTGGGCTGCACGTCAATATCCGTTTCATTGCAAAAACGAATAATCGCCTTAAACTTATCCAGTGAATCCCGATAAAAATGATCCCGTACCCATAAATCGTGATTGCCCGGAACAAAAAAGAGACGGTAAAATTTCTCTCTTAATTTCACCAGACTCTGCCGGAGCAAATCAAAATTATGGCTTACGTCTCCCGCAAGAATGAGGATATCATCTTTGTAGTCAACACCGGAAATCTCCTCAATCCACCGTCGATTTTCCCGGTAATCGACGTGAATGTCCGAAATAATCCAAATACGCATGACTTAAAAATAACCTTGGATCATTCCGAATGCAATTTTACCGAACAATCCGCAGAATCTTAACTTCATTAAACTGCCGATTGAGCGGACTCCCGCAGAAATCTCTCCGGATTAAGTAAACAGATGCTCGATATCTTTTTGCGTTAAGACCTTAAAGAAAGCGGAATCCATGCTGATCAATTCATCGGCTAAGCGCTTCTTTTTGTTCTGAAGTTCAAGAATCTTCTCTTCGACCGTATCTTTTGTAATCATTTTATAGACAAAGACTTTTTTATTCTGACCGATGCGGTGCGTCCGGTCAGTGGCTTGATTTTCAACAGCCGGATTCCACCAGGGATCGATGTGCACCACATAATCGGCGGCGGTTAAATTCAAACCCAATCCCCCGGCTTTTAAAGAAATCAGGAAAATAGGAATATCCGGATCGTTCTGGAACTGATCGATTATCTGCTGGCGTTTTCTTGTTCTGCCGTCAAGATAGGCGTAGGGAGTTTTTTGAGAATCCAGTTTATTGCGTACAATTGTAAGCGCTTTAACAAATTGAGAAAAGACAAGAACCTTATGCCGTTCGCTCAGGATGTCTTCCAGAAGGTCCCACAGGGCATCGAATTTTCCGGAGGATTTATCGTAGTCGGAATCGACCATTGCCGGATGGATGCTCAACTGGCGCAAACGGGTTAAGCCTTCCAAAACTTTCATTTTTGAACGGTTTAATCCTTTTTGATTGATTTGCTCCAGAATTTGCGCCCTGTAAAAATCGCGCCATTTTTCATATTCTTTTTCCTGCCATTCATCCATCTGGCAATAAAGAATGTTTTCCACCTTTGGAGGTAATTCTTTAATGACCTCTTCTTTGCTCCTTCTTAAAATAAAAGGATAAATTAATTTTTTCAATTGATCGGCTTTTTCCCGATCGCCTTCCCGCTCGATGGCTTTAGCATAATATTTCTGGAAGGCGTCAAGTTTTCCGAGCATTCCCGGATTAATAAACTGGAACTGCGACCAGAGCTCGCTAAGATTATTTTCAATTGGAGTGCCGGTTAAAACAAGGCGGCGCTTTGCGCGTATATTCCATGCGGTTCTGGCGGATATCGAATGTGGATTCTTGATTTTTTGCGATTCATCCAAAATCACATAATTGAACCGCACCTTTTGAAAATATTCGAAATCCCGTCGCAACAAACCGTACGAAGTCACCACCAAATCAAATTTTCTGAAATGATCGCTGCTTTTTACACGATCCATTCCCGAATGCACCAGTACTTTAAGCTCTGGCGTAAACCGCTGAGCTTCTCGCTCCCAGTTGGGAAGCACCGATGTGGGGGCAATAATTAAACTCGTCCCTTTTTTTCTGTTTTTCTCCCGTTGCAAAAGCGCCAGAGTCTGAACAGTTTTTCCCAACCCCATATCATCAGCCAGACATCCGCCGAATCCGTACTCATTCAAAAAGCACAGCCAGTCGTACCCCGCTTTTTGATAGGGGCGCAGCTTTCCTTTAAAGCCTTTGGGAATTTCCTGCGGTTTGATCTCTTTAAATTTTCTGAACTTTTTAATCTGTTTTTTAAAGGCGTCATCCGATTCGGCTTTGGACGAGGACTTTAAAATCTGTTCGACAAGCAAAGCCTGCGTTCTGGAAAGTTTTAAAGTTTTCTCTTTGGAATCGGCATGCGCAAAATGAGAAATCAATCCTAACCGCTCGAGAATACTTTCGTCAAGCCGAACCGTGCTTCCGTCATTCAGGCGGATGTATTTTTTCTTCTTGCGCAAAGACTCCATGATTTCGAAATAGGAGACACGCAATCCGTCAAAATCGATTTCCACGCTTAAATCGAACCAATCGATTCCCGATGAAACTCTGGAGATGATTTTAGGCGTGCTGCGGCGAATTTTTAATTTGTCCAATTTGTCTTCGCCAAAAATCTGAAAGCCTTTTTCGGCAAAAACCGGCAGAACATCGAGCAACCAGTCGATGGGATTGATTTTCTTTTTTAAAATAAAATCGTCAATGTTCTTCTCAAGACCGTTTTCCCGCAAAAATTCGATCCATAAATTCTCAGCGCTTTTTTGCCGAATCACCTTATAAAGCTTTTTACCCTTCGCAATAATCTGAAATTTCTGAAAAGGAAAGGCGTTTACTTCTATTCCCTCGTCCGAATATCCGAATTTTAAATAAACGCGCAGCTCCCCGTTATTTTCGCTAAGATAAAGGTATTTGTTGTTCAATTCTTCCACATCCGTAACCTTAATTTCTTCGGGCAATATTACATCCGCTCCGGCTGAAATGAGTTTTGGAAAAAGCAACGTTACAAAATCATTAAATTCCTTTTCGGGAATTGAAATCCCTTCTTTTACCCCAGTAAACGGTAAAATGTAAGATTCAGACAAATTCTGTTTTACAGAATAAATGGTTTTATCTTTGTAAAAATGGACATATCCCGAAGTAAGTAATTTGAATTCGTGGTTAATCTTTGCGATTCTTTTCTCGCCGTCTTTCAGAAAAAGCGACAGGCGGTAATCTTCCTGATTCTTCTCGACTTCAAACGTTAAATCCACATCATTCGGATAAAACGAGACAGGATCCTTTAAGTCATCTTCCAAAAAAACCATGCTATTTTTGAGTAATAATAAAAGCTGTCCCATTTCGGATCCATAGTCGAAATATGAATAATTGTAGTAGTAATCTTCCAGATATTTTACAACCAATTTTTCCGAAGAGGTTAGGTTCAACCGTTTATCATTAGGATCATAAGAGCTAAAAGATAATCTTCGACCCAAATTCCCGTCCTTTTTTACATAATAGAGAATCGGGCGAATGCTCCATCTGTTTTTTTCCAATGCTAAAAAAAATACCATTTTTGATCTTTTGTTATCCTCTTTATTTTCGGTTTCGTTTAAATATTCAAAAAATTTCTTCCAATCCTTAACAGGGAGATTTTTTGTAATTTCGCGCTCATTTACGGCGAGCATTGTGGCTACGATATGTTTACACAAAAACGGATAAGGACAATCGCAATAATAAAGTATAGCCTTTCCCTTTTTAACTAAACTTACCTCATATTCATAACTTCCATACACTTTGGCTAAAACATTATCATCCGACAGTTCTAATATTTCCACTCTTCCCTGATTAAAATAATCACGACCTCTTTTAACAATTGCCGCAGAGCTTATTTCTTTAATTGATCTTTCGTCGAAAAACACTCCAATTCATCCTTTAATTAAATTTTAAAAGTTAATCAAAAAATAAAATAGTATCAAAACTTTTAATTAACGAAATTTCCGGAATAGCCGCCTGATCTTAATTATTAAAATAAACCATTAACAAATATTCTAAGTTTCCTTCAGTTGAAAGTCTCAGAAATCCGGCGTTCCGTCGATTTACAAAAATTCTGCTGAAAATTACGATTAGAACTCCAATTTTATTTGAAGTAAATGAATTGTGGTGTTATATTTTAAAATATAGGTTTAAATATATTTTAAAATATGGGTAGGTAAATGGACTTTGTAACTTCGGATGAACAAATTTTCCCGATCGGTGTTGCCGCACGGATGTTAAAAATCAGTGTGCACACCATCCGGCTTTACGAGAGATCCGGATTAATCATTCTGAAAAAAAATGAATCCGGAAGGCGGATGCTATCAAAATGGGATATTGAGAGGATTCGATGCATTCGGAAAATGATTATTGAAGAAAAGCTCAACATCGGAGGGATTAAAAAAATCCTTTCTATGCAGCCATGCTGGATTATGTTTTCTGAATGCAAAAAAGAGATTTACGAATCATGCCCGGCATACACCACCAGCGAAGGTCCGTGTTGGTCTTTAGCCGACAGACCGAAGATCTGCGCCAATAAAGATTGTTATTCTTGCCCTATTTACCGCGGTCCCTATTTCTGCGACAAAATTAAAGATTCAATAAAGGAACATATAAAGGATTAAACCGCAAATGGTGAGGATTTACGATGAGAATAAAACACAAACTATTATTCTTATTTCTATTTTTATTATTTTCTGACATCCCGATACTCATTGCCGCCGACCATGATGCGCCGAACCGGTTCTGCCTACGTTGTCACGGCATGAGAACTCTTTCATACAGAGATTCAACCACCAATGCCATCGTTAGTTTGTTCGTGGATTCGACAAAATTTAATCACTCCAATCATGCCGACTTAAATTGTACTGATTGTCATACGGAAAAAGGTTTTTTACAATATCCTCATTCACAATCTGTAAAAGAAGAAAATTTGTATTGTACCCAGTGCCATGAGGCATCGGAATTTAAAAAGTTTCATTTCCAGCAGAGGGAGGAGGAATTTAAAGAGAGCGTTCATCATTTGAAATTTGGCGATAAATTTAGTTGTTTTTCCTGTCATGATCCTCATGAATTTAAAACCACATTTAACGAGGCAATTCCCAAAAAGATGGTAGCAGAAGACAACATAATTTGTCTGTCGTGTCATGATGCTCCCGTGCAATTATCAAAACTGACCAACGAACCTTACCACGATCTTATAACTGCGCATAAATGGCTTCCCAAGCCTCGATTACACTGGAAATCCGTTCGCTGTATTGAATGTCATACTCCGGCTATGGGAGACGTTTATTCGCACGAAATTCTTCCGGCGGAAAAGGCATTAAAAAATTGCGAAACCTGCCATAATAAGAACTCTATCTTATTTTCAAAGCTTTATCGTTTTCGGTCAAAAGAAAGCAGGCAAAAATTCGGTTTTTTTAAAACCCTTGCGTACAACTCGCCTTATGTAATCGGAATGACCCGTGACCCATTCATTGATCGATTAAGCGTTCTAATTTTTCTGCTAATGTTAGCAGGCATTTTAGGACACGGAATCGGAAGATGGTTAGCGACAAGGAGAAAGTTGAGATGAAAAAGCTGTATTTATATCCTCTTTGGCTCCGCGTTTGGCACTGGACAAACGCAACTTTGTATATTTTATTAATTTTAACCGGAATCAGCATGCATTATTCCGGTCTGGATAATCCGTTTATTCCTTTTAAAACAGCGCGTTTGATCCATAATACCGGCGGTATCTTGTTGGTTTTTATGTATCTTGACTTTTTAATCAGCAATTTATTTACCTGGAACGGGAGATACTATCTACCTCGATTCAGAGGTCTTCCAAATCGTTTATATCTGCAAACCCGTTATTATTTGTTTGGAATTTTCAAAGGAGAGCCTCATCCTTTTAATCCTGATGAAAAAAGTAAATTCAATCCATTACAGCAAGTAACCTATATTTTGGTCATGTTTGTTTTCATGCCCATTCTGATTATTAGCGGTTTGTTTTTATTATTTCCCGAATATGCGCCGGATAAATTTTTAGGTTTTGACGGTTTATTCCCAATGGCAATTTTACATACCGTAGCCGCTTATTTTTTAACGCTTTTCACAATCGGTCATATTTATTTAGGAACTACCGGTCACACTCCCGCAAGTAACTTTAAAAGCATGATCGGGGGATATCACATTATCACACACGAAGATCATTCTAAAAAGGAGAAAGTCGATGAAGGCTAAACTTTTGTCGTTTATCAAAAGCCGCACAGGCAAATGGATATTGATACCGCTTGGAATCGTAATTACGATGTTTGTCTTATTCAATCTTCTTTATGAGCCATTATTTGAAGCTTACACAGGCGTAAAAAACGGGCCTCTTTATTTTGACAGTAGTAAAAAATTAACCGACAATGAATTTGAAGCTCTGGCAAGAGAAATAACCAGAGAAGAACGGGAACAAAAGGCGAAGAAAATTACCAAGGATGAATCGAATAATTTTACAAGAAAAATTCGCATCAATATGTTAATGAATACCCCGTCCTTTATAAATAACACCCAATACAAGCATATTGAATATTTTCGAAATGCAGGTATTAGGCAGTATGAAGGTCCCAAGACCTGTCTTAAATGTCACAAAACAATGACCGTTCATCATGAAGACGGCTCCGCCGAAACCGTAAATACTTTAGACGACGTACTGAATTCCGTTCATTTTCTTTTTCAACGTTCATCATCAGGATTTACCACTTATGGCTATAACGGACGGGAGGTCAACGCAAAGGGGTCGCATCAGATTCCGGTTGGGAAGATTGATCGCGCCTGCGGAATTCCCGGGAGTTTTTCCTGGACCGGTTGGGCGGCATTAATAAAATCTAAACCCGCGCACAAGCAGGAAATCGAATTGCGAAGCGAGGGGTGCGGACAATGCCACATTGGCGGCAATTATCAACCCGCCACTGAACGAATGATGCCCGTAGGAGATATTCCCGACGAAGCAAAACAGGGTGTTGATTGTTTAATTTGCCACTCTCAAGCATATAACATGAATTACCGTTACGTCGTTAAAGATAAAAGAGGTTTGCGCTGGAATCAGGATAGGAGCATGCGCGCCGCATTGGCGGTAACAAAACCCACGGCAAAGAATTGTTTGTTTTGCCACCAGCACGACCTTGGGGGCGATATTTACAAATATAATGAATCGGGGAAAAAATTAGGATTTAAGCATAAACGACTATTACATGTGGGTACCAAACGCGGCACGGGCTTTAGTCCGGAAGACGATGTGCATGCCCGGGCGGGAATGGCGTGTACGGATTGCCATGTTCCCGAAGGACATAAAATTCCCAGAGGAGATAAAGGAGTGGATCTGGTTTCCAATGACTTGCCCGGTAGAAAAGTCGCCTGCGAAAATTGCCACACCTCTGCGCCGCACACAAAATCAGCCGACCGCGTTATTCTGAACGGACACGTGAATCGTCTTGCCTGCGAAACTTGTCATATTACAAAGTTACAGCAAGAAAACGTTGTTTTACGCGATTGGGTCCATCCTACCTGGAATGAAGAAGAAGGAGTTTACGTGCCTACGGATATTTATCGTTCGGGAAAGACCAATAAGGGTTTTACCTTTTTGTGGTTTAACGGTTATGGAACCTTTTTGGCGAATGCTCTGGGGGATAACCCTTCCAATCCCGGGCATTATAATCCTTTGGATAACCAGATGGGCATCATCACAGATCCTGAAATTATTGAGGTGGTTCGTCAAAAGGCTATCGAATTAAAGAAGATTTATGACGATGTCAATGTCGAAGAATATGTGCGCATGGCTACCCAACCCTTAACTCAGCTTTCGCCTGAAATGATGAAAAAACGCGAAGAAATGATCGAACGTAATCTTAAGCCCATAATGCAAAAAGGCGAAAGTAAAATCTATCCTTTCAAACTGTTCAACGCTTTCATGTTTGAGGATATGAGTAATTCCGGGCCATTTGGCGCAATGATTCTTCCTTTTGACTATCCCACCTATTACGAAACCGGAAATTCGAGACTTTCAGTTTTGACAGCTATTAAGAATCCGATCATAAAAAGGATGTATGAACTACCATTTAAAAAATTTATGATGGATGAATTTATGCACTATTTTGGTGTTGATGAATGGAAGACAATTTATCCGATTCGTGACGGTAAGTTGCAGAATGTGGAAGTTCACTGGATGAGGCAAATGGGGTCATTAATGATCAATCACGGAATTACAAGCAAAGGTCGTAAATGTATTGAATGCCACAATCCTAACGGCATTTTGGATTTTAAGGCTTTGGGGTATTCTGCGGATCGGATAAACGATTTACAAAATTTACCGGAGTTGAAATTATTCGGTAAAAAGGAACACAATTTACATGCCATAAAATGATAAAAAGCCCGCGTTAACGGGCTTTTTTTTGTTTAAATTTCAATAACGGGATAGATTCGGATGCGGGAATTTGCTTTAGTTATCGGTTTTTATCACGCTCGCATTCTCGACATTTCTTTGAACTTCTTTTTTGATTTGTTCGCAAATTTCGGGAACAACAGCCTCAAGTTGCGGACTTAATCCCCACCCCACCTTGTCTAAAGGCGCAATAGAGATAGCGTATAAAATAACCTTCGGCATTTTGCCCAAAATCTGCGCGGCGTCCAACAGGTCTTTCAATCCGATATCGTGAGCGGTTAAGGTTTGCGGATAATCCGATGAATAGCGTGGTTCGATTCTTTTCCATGTTCCGGGTGTTAGTCCATCGACGGTGGCATCGATCATGATGACGATGTCCGCGGACTGGAATTCTCCCAACAGAATAAATCCCGCGGTTCCCCCGTCAAGACAGCGAACATTTTCGGGAAAAGGTTCATCGGATAATAATTGGGCGACGAAGGCGCCGACGCCTTCATCACCCATTAAGACATTGCCGATTCCGAGGATCAGAATCTCAGAGGTTTTCTTCTCGTTCAAACTTCCATCCTCCGACCATCGACGATGTGGTTCCTCTGCCCTCTACATAATCATGATAAAAGACTAAATAAACGTGAATAATTGCAAAAACAATAAAGAACCACATAAACATGTGATGCCACTGCCTCACGGCAAAATCACCGCCCATAAAAGGCACTACCCAACTGAATAGCTGCGGAAAGAACGAAGAACTCATGCTCGAATAAAGCGCAAATCCGGTAAAAGCCTGAAACAGGAAAACCAGGAATGTCAAAAAGTAAACCAGACCGGCAAGCGAGTTGTGTCCGATAGAAATTCGTTCCCCGACATCACGTTGGAGGATATCGACTTTTAAAATCTCCTTGATTTCATGCCACTGGGATTTTTTCCACGGGATAAAGTTTTGCCACCGGGCATACGTATTTCCGACGAATCCCCAATAAATTCGAACCAGAAAATTAAAAAAGAAGATAAAAGCGCTTACAAAGTGAATAAACCGAACGGTGCCAAACCAATATTGTTGATAGGCTTCATTTCCGTATTCAATGGCAATCGGCTTCCCGATTAAATATCCGGTAACGATTAACAAAGCCACACAAATGGCGTTTACCCAGTGATACAACCGAACCGGGAATTCCCATACATAAACCCGTCTATAAACAGCATTTTTTACAGCCATTGATGCACCTCCCCCCTCAAAGAACCTGGATACGGCGGACATATTTACCTTGAGGATCATACAGATGAACCGCGCAAGCTATGCACGGATCAAATGAGTGAATAGTCCTTAGAATTTCCACGGGTTGGTCAACATTCGCTACAGGAGTGCCGATTAAAGCAGCTTCATAAGCCGAACGCTGGTTATTTGCATCGCGGGGAGAAGCGTTCCACGTACTGGGGACAACCAATTGATAATTTTCAATCTTTTTATCCTTTATGCGAATCCAATGCGCAAGCGCGCCGCGCGGTGCTTCGGTCATTCCGACGCCCTGAGCTTCCTTGGGCCAGGTATCCGGATCCCATTTTTCATCGTTAAAGGTTTTGGTGTCGCCGTTTTTAATATTGGCTATCAGATCGTTGTAAAATCCTTTCATCCAGTGGACCACCAATTTCGTTTCCAGACCGCGGGCGGCGGTTCTTCCCAAAGTGGAGAACAAAACTGTTGCCGGAACATTAAGTTGTTTTAAAGTATCGTTAACAACTTCCTGAACTTCTTTGTTGCCGCTGGCGTAAGCGACCAACATCCGCGATAGGGGACCGACTTCCATGGCTTTCCCCTTCCAACGAGGCGTTTTAGCCAGGAATATTTGCCGTCCACATTAAGCTGTTCGAACGGCGGTTTCGGACCGGTAAAATTGAATTCCGTCTCGCCTTCCCAGGGGTGTAATCCGACGTCATCGCCGCCCGAGTAAGAATACCAGGAGTGGGAGATGTACTCTTTGATTTCTTCCGCATCGCGTACGTTCACCTCATGAACCTCATTCAAATTCCGATCTAACACCACGCCTCTGGGGAATTTGAAAGAATCAACCTGACTGTAACCGCGGGTCGGCAGATCACCGTAAGAAAGATAGTTTTTCAAACCGCCGCCCCATTTTGCCCAGTCTTTGTAGAACCCGGCTACGGCGATTAAATCCGGTATATAGACCTGTTCCACTATCTGAATTGCGTCATCAATTAATTTTTTGACAAAATTCAGCCGTTCGGAATTGAGCGCATTTACTTCATTCAAGTTAATCGAGAGGGGAACGCCGCCGACCAAATAATTGGGATGCGGGTTCTTCCCGCCGAAAATAGCGTGAATTTTTACCAGCTCTTTCTGCCATTCCAACATTTCCAAATAGTGGGTAACGGCTAACAAATTGACTTCAGGGGGAAGCTGATAAGCCGGATGTCCCCAATATCCGTTGGCAAAAATACCCAATTGTCCGCTTTCCACAAAAGCCTTCAGTCTGTTCTGAACATCCCGAAAGTATTTTGGAGAACTCTTGGGCCAATTGGAGATGCTTTTGGCTATTTTTGATGTTCCGGCGGGATCAGCCTTTAAAGCGCTTACAACGTCAACCCAATCCAGCGCATGCAAATGATAAAAATGAACTACATGATCCTGAACCAACTGGGTACAAAACATTAAATTTCTGATTAATTCAGCGTTTTTAGGCACTTTAATATTCAGCGCGTCTTCCACGGTGCGCACACTGGCGAGGGCATGAACCGTTGTGCAAACGCCGCAGGCGCGTTCCGTAAACGCCCAGGCGTCTCTCGGATCTCTTCCTTTTAAGATCAATTCAAAACCGCGCACCATGGTCCCGGAGCTGTACGCATCTTTAATAACGCCGTTTTCCACAACAGCCTCAATGCGCAAATGCCCCTCGATGCGCGTAATAGGATCTACTACAAGTCTGGCCATAATTATTCACCCTCCCCTTTGTTTTTCTCATTGTTAGCCGACTCTTCGATATGCTTATTGATCAGCTTACGTTTGCGAATATTGGTAGTGATGGCGTGGGCGGCAACTCCAGCCAAAGCGCCGACACCGACGACAGTACCGATTGTATCGGCGGTGGTTTCAATACCAAATCCCGGGAAAGAAGCCAGATGTCTGTAAAACGGTCCGTTATCCCAAAAATTATTTTCGCTGCATCCCAAACACCCGTGCCCGGATTGAATAGGATAACTCGTTCCCGCGTTCCACTTGGTAACCGCACAGGCGTTGTAGGTTACAGGTCCGCGACATCCCATTTTATACAGACAATATCCTTTTTTCGCCTTTTCATCGTCAAACTCTTCAATGAACAAACCGGCGTCATAATAGGGTCTTCTGTAGCAAGTGTCATGAACCCGACGCGAATAGAACTCTTTAGGACGACCCTGACCGTCCAATTCCGGCACTCTACCGAAAACAAGAAAGTGCGTGATCACGGCGGACATGACATCGGCGATCGGCGGACAACCGGGAACATTGATTACGGGTTTATCCAAAATTTCATGAACGGGCGTTGCCTTTGTGGGATTAGGATTAGCAGCCTGGATACATCCGTTGGAAGCACAACTGCCCCAGGCAATAATCAAGGCTGCGCCCTCGGCGGCTTCTTTTAAAATATCAATAGCCGAGCGACCTCCGATAGTGCAATAAACTCCGTCGTCCTTCAAAGGAACCGCCCCTTCAACCAACAGGACATACTTCCCATAATAGTTCTTCATTGTGTCGGTCTTTGATTTTTCGGCTGCTTCACCCGCGGGAGCCTGAAGCGTTTGTGTGTAATCCAAGGAAATCTGATTCAAGATAATGTCTGCAACAATTGGATGGGACGACCGAATAAACGACTCGCTACAACAGGTGCATTCCTGAAAATGCAACCATATTGCCGGCGGGCGCGGCTTTTTTTCAAAAGCCTGAACAACTTTTGGTATGCCGGCGGCATCCAATCCGATAAGCGCCGCTGCATAACTGCAAAACCTCAAAAAGTCCCGACGGCTTACCCCGGAGCGCTCTATTTGCTCCCTGAAACTTGGTGTTTTAGACATAGTTCCCCCTATTTTGATTAGACAAGTTTATGCTATATAAGAAACAACTCAACTTGTTAACGCGAAAATAGGAGAGCACTCATTTGAAATGCGAAATAAAACACAGGACATGCTCCTTCCCCCCCAAGCAAAAATTCCCCGGTAAAAAAACTTTAGGGTAAATAATAAAAATAAATTATAATATATGCAAGTTAATGTATTTTTTCACAATCATTAAGGCATTTCGGGAAAATTTGCAGCTAAAAAGCATGTTCAAAAATGCGCTGAAAAGGATCAGAGATTATCGATAAAACGGTAGCAGGAATTATTGCGTAATAATTATCTGAACCATGATTTTTGTGAAGGGTGTAAGGGTTAATCGTTAATCGGCTTTTTCGGTAATCGTAATGAGCTATCTTCACAATCGCTCAAAATCTTAAATAATTCAGCTAATTTATTTTTTGAAGAATAAAAACGCATTTCCTTTTTAACAACAAACATTTTATTATTTTCTGCTTACTGCTTAATGCCTACTGCCTACTGCTTTCTGACATTCCTTTTTTCTTTTTTCTTTTGTCTTTTTCCTTTGTCACTCGTCATTTTGTCTTTGATTCGTTAAGGGTTAAGCGTTAAGCGTGTAAGCGGCTTCTCCGGTTACTGATCGCTGGTCATGCATAACGACCTTGTTATTCTGTTACTCGTCACTTTGTAATTCATCTATCGGATGCGGAAAAAAATAACCACAGAGTCCTCGAAGAAGTCACAAAGCACACAAAGGAAAATTACTTTTGTTTTTTAATTATGACTCAGAAAAAATGGCATTTTGTTGCGCATTACTATTTTTAACTTATGGCAACAATTTAATGTTTTTAATTTAGGACATTGGAATTTGTTTCGGATTTTGGATTTATGATTTTCTTCTTTAATCAACTTTGTTACTTCTTGTTAAGCGGCTTCTCCGGTTCCCTGCACGTCAAATCTGCTTCACTGCTTTCTGCTTTCTGACAATCCTTTTTTCCTTTTTCTTACTCGTCACCTTTCACCTTTGCCCTAAAGGGCGGAGAAAAAGGGGAAGGCGTCTCTGTTCCCAGCAATAAATTACTGGGCTATTTTCATTCAATTCCTCCGGAATTAAATAATTGCCTTTTG
>JAJRSN010000156.1 GCA_024278715.1 Calditrichota bacterium | reverse complement strand
TTGTGGAAAGATCTCATAAGCAGGGAATTACCGTGCCTATCATTCCCGGTCTTAAAATACTCACTACAAAAAAACAGGTCACCTCTATTCCGGCAAATTTTCACATTACGCTTCCTCCGGATCTTACCGATCGCGTGCTTGAGGTTAAAACCGACCAGGAAGTGTTGGAAATTGGAGTTGACTGGGCATATAAACAAGTAACCGAGCTTATCGAAAAAAAGGTGCCTGCCATCCACTTTTATATCATGCAAAACTCAAATCCCATCAAAATGCTGATGGAAAAACTCGGGTGGTAAGTTAAGACATCGCCGAAAAAATTGTTCTTTTCTGCTTATCGTCCCTTGTGAAGGAATCTAAAATTGAAAGCGAGAACCTGAAAAACCACGAACTTTGAAGAGGGTGCTGATATTTGTTTGGTTTTGTATCCTTTTGGGGATTTCGCCTTTCTTGCGTCCGGAAATCAAATAATCCGCGGAAGTTACAGTTTTTGGAATTTTTTCCAAGCTATCCGTCCTTTCACAAATCAAACTGGAAAAACACAAAAGTTTTTGCTAATTTCTATCGATTTTATCTGAATTCGGCGAAATCGGATTATTTGCCGGATCAGAATAATATTTGAATTTTAATCTTCCGATACGAGATTATTATGTTTAAGGAAAAGAAGACAAAAGCCCGCCTGCTAATTGAGTTTTTATGCAGATGGACGCTTAAACTAATCGGCTGGAGAGCCGTAGGCAAGGTGCCCGAAGTTCCCAAGTATGTGATGATCGGATATCCGCACACGTCTAACTGGGATACTCTGATCGGTTTAATCCTTTATACGTCAATGGGCGTTCATGTGCGCTGGCTGGGGAAGCATTCGCTTTTTAAAGGTCCTTTGGGATGGCTTATCAGAAAATCCGGCGGAATACCCATAAGACGTGACATTTCTCAAAATTTTGTGGAAAAGATGAAGGAGGTTTTCAGAAAGTCCGATTATCTGGTATTGACGCTTTCGCCGGAGGGCACGCGAAAAAAAACCGAATACTGGAGAACGGGATTTTATTATATCGCGCTTGCCGCTAATGTTCCAATTGCTCTGGGCTATTTGGATTATTCCAATAAAACGGGGGGATTCGGACCTTTGATATTTCCAAGCGGCGATATCGAAGCGGATCTGGAAAAAATCCGTCCCTTTTACAAAGACATCCGCGCCAAATTCCCCGAAAACAAGGGACCTATCAGAATCAAACCGCGAAAAAACGAAAATCATACATAAAAACAGGGAACACAATGAACGATCATCTGACGCTAATTTTAATTTACTCCGGCAGCATTATCATCGTCGCCTGGATCGGCGGATTGATTCCCCTTTACTTCCGCCAAAACAGCAAAATACTCCATTGGTTCATCAGTTTCGGCGCCGGAATTCTGTTAGGAGCAGCCTTTCTGCACATGCTGCCCGATGCCGCCGAATATATCGGCTCCGATTTGGGCTTACCCGCTTTAGCCGGCTTTTTGATGCTGTTCATCCTTGAAAAGTTCATTATGACTCATCCCTGCCCTTCAGAGCATTGCGAATACCATCAGGTGGGATTATCCGCCTTTATCGGACTTTCGCTGCACAGTCTGATCACAGGGCTGGCGTTGGGCGCCGGAGTTCTTGTTCCGCGGCTCGGTTTTATTGTTTTTTTAGCGGTTATTTTGCATAAACTTCCCGCGTCGCTTTCGCTCACCAGTCTGTTCCTGAAAGAAAATTATTCCAATAACAAAATATTTGCCCATTTAACGCTTTTTTCATTGATGGTTCCCATCGGCGCCATAATTACCTTCTTCTTCCTTAAAAACACCGATCACAAAACGATCGGATTTTTAATCGCTTTTTCAGCCGGAACGTTTTTACACGTGGCTGCTGACGATCTTTTACCCGAAGTGCATCAACATTCACATGAACGGATCAGCCGGTTAATTTCGTTTATCATAGGATTGATTATCATCTGGATAATTACGTTTATCGAATAAAGGCAGGGGGTGAGGGGAAAGACAAAAGACGAAAGATTAAAGTTAAGAGGCGTGACAAGGGCGTAATGCGTAATGCGTAATGCGTAATGCGTAATGCGTAATGAGTTATCGACATTTAATCAATTGTTGTTAAATCGGTTATTAGTTAATGGTATAAGCGTTAAGCGTTAATGGTTGCCGGTCACTCCGCTCCCTGAGCCTGTCGAAGGGAGCATGTCTATTTACTTTGTTACTCATTACGGACCACGCATTACGGCTTTTTACTTGTAATTTATTGCTTTGTTTTGAGTTAAAGTCCCCCTTTTAATTCCCCCCTTCGAACGCCGAAGGCAAGGGGGTTTTATTAATCAAACCGCACAGTATCTGAGTTTTAGGAATGTTTCGTTAAACATTTCCGATCTATTCTTTACAAGTTGCGACCGTACGTTTGGAGCCGGAAACATTTAAGATTGTTGATTTTTATGTAGTTGTTAACTAAATCATAAAACAAATATCCGGACTTTTTTCCAAATAGATCAGATTACCAAAATACTAATTCAAAAGTGACATATTAATTAAATTGACCTTTAATAATTTATACGGACAGAAGGCAGAACTAAAAATGTATTTCACCAAGTTCTCCCCTAAATTCGATAGATCAACGATTAAAGCTATTCAAATAATTTTGAAATCAATTCTGATTTATCAATCTTATGAAATGCAGATAAATCATTTAGGATATTATTTAAAGTACCGATTTTTATAGGATTATGATTGGGTATGGTAATATGGTGAATTTTTTGATCCAATTCTATTGATAATCGTATGTGACTACCTCTTTGACGAGTAATAGAATATCCAATTTTTTTTAATGAGTTTACCAATTGGGTTGCTGAAATATTTCTTGGAATTTTCACGAGGCAATAATTTCTTCCTTTACATAATGAAGTCTGATAATTTTTGGCTTTTCTTCAGGTTCAAAATGACACGCCACTGCCTCAATGACATTCTTTTTCAATTCATCAATTGATTCACCTTCCGTAAAAATAGAATGTCCTATGGCTTTTGCCTCATACCCTCCTTCAAGCGATTCTTCTATAATAAAAATAATTTCGGTGTTCATGTAATCATCTCACTTTTAGACACATATTTTGTATTAATATAGCCTAATTTAGTAGTCAATTCAATTTTCTGATGCATTTGTTTAAAGGGTTAAGGGTTAATCGGTTTCTCCGGTCACTTGTTACTTGTTACTCGTCACTCGTCACTTTGTTACTCATCACGCATTGCGACCTTGTTAAATATCGATTTATTCAGAATTTAAGACCCCCCTTTTAATTCCCCCCTTCGAACGCCGAAGGCAAGGGGGGTCTTATTTTCAAGCAGCACGATCTCAGAAATCCTGAGCAATTAATAACCTTAATATCTAAATTTCTGAGTACTCATCACGACCTTATTTCCGGGCTATTCTCATCCAATTCCTCCGGAATTAAACGTTTTCTGTCATTTCGATCCCGCCAATGCGAGAGAGAAATCTTATTACTCAAATAAAACCAAAAGATTTCTCTTAGCTTCGCTCATCTAAATGACATTTTGATTTTAATTTCCAATGTTATTTGCAACCTGTAACCTGCAACTCGTCACGCGTTACGCGTCACGTTTTTGTCATTCGGTCATTCGATTTTATTTCTGATTTAGATATTAGAATTTCGGATTTACCTCCTCCGTAAACCTTGTTAATTTGTAATTCATCTGCCGGACGCGGAAAGAAATAACCACAGAGTTCACAAAGAAGTCACCAAGCACACAAAGGAAAATTCCATTTTGTTCCTCATCAGGCGTCACGACCTTGTCACTCGTCACTCTGTCACTTTGTTACTCATCACGCATTGCGACCTTGTTAAATATCGATTTATTCAGAAATTAAGACCCCCCTTTTAATTTCCCCCCTTTGAAGGGGGGAACGCCGAAGGCAAGGGGGGTCTTATTTTAAAGCAGCACGATCTCAGATGTCGCAGCCGATTAATTTTTTACCACTTTTGCCGGTTTAAAAGTTACCAGGTATTTTCTAAAAGGCGTACTTTTCCTACTGCCTTTTGTC
>JAJRSN010000155.1 GCA_024278715.1 Calditrichota bacterium | reverse complement strand
GAGTAACAAAGTGACGAGAAGAATATCGTGACGAGTGATGAGTAAAATAATGCCGTTTTCCTTTGTGTGCTTTGTGACTTCTTTGAGAACTCTGCGGTTTTATTTTTTTCCGCGTCCGGCAGATGAATTACAAAGTAACAAGGTTAACGGAAGAGGAAAATCGTAAATCCGAGCAGTTTAGCGCAAAAGAATCATCTTTTGACCGACTATTTTATCCCCGGCGGCAAGACGGCAGAAATAAACCCCGCTGGCTAAATTTTCCGCCGACCAGGTTACTTTGTGCAATCCCGCGGATAATTTTTGATTTACCAATTGAGCGATTTTCCGACCGCGGACATCATAAACGTTCATTTGCACAAAAACCGTACTGCTCAATTCGAATTTAATTTCGGTCTGCGGATTAAACGGATTGGGATAATTAGGATAAAGTTTGATCGATTGCGGAAGCGCGCGATTATCTAAAGGAATTAAACTGGTCACGGTCGGATATTCCACCCGCAAACGATCAAAATATACCGCGCCCTTTGCCAATTGACCGGCGGAAACATCTGTGCCGGGTTTTAGCCAGATATATTCCAGAGTAATTGGATAATTGAAATGCGAGTTATTCTCAAAAGCGCTGAAGGTGGAAGTGAGATGATCTACGGTTTTGAACTGCGAGCTGTCGCTTAAATAGCCGCGTTTATCGCTTTTGTAAAGTTCGCCGTTATTATCGCTGACAACAAAGTAGAGCTTATGTTTTGCCCGTCCGATTTGAAATCGATACTGATTTTGCTCGGAACACCGTAAATGGGGATTTTTTTAACAAGATAAAAATTGGTTGGTTGAGAGCTGGAGTAAGTGTAGGCGTAATCGAGCCGAAGCGCGCCCCGACCAAACGTAAAATGTTCGGTATCAATGCTCAGATTGGTGGATAGAGAATCAAAGTTTTCGCCGGATAATTTCCAGTCTTCCGGAGCATCCAGCGAATCCAGCAAAGTTTCGTCAACGCCAATTTCCACCCTCACGGTAACGGTATCCGAAATATCGCCGAGGCTGGCGATTACCTGCGTTTCGCCTTCGATTTTGCCGTAAAATTTACCGTATTCATCCACTTCTCCGATCATCGGATTTACGGCGCGCCAGGAGTAAACGCCCGGGCTTAAATGCACAACTTGCCCGTCCTCGTCAATGGCGTTTACTATGAATTCAAGGGGAGTGATGGTATCGGTTACGGCGTACTTCGGTTGCAGGTCTATTGATAATACGGGCTTAATAAAAACGTAAGCCGAATCCACCGTGTTTAGATAGTGCGCATAAACATAACCCGATCCGCCGTTGGCTTTTGCCCGAAAAAGACCCTTTGCATCCACGGTTCCCAAAGAAGAATCTACAGAAAAATACAACTGATTCTGCTGCAAAGTATAGGGGTTGTAATATTCGTCCCAGCCGCCTACGGTAAATTGCTGCGTGTTGTTATAATAAAGCGAGATATTATCCGGTTCGATTTGGATGTAACCAAACTCTCCCTTTGGCGCGGAAGAAATAGCTAACAGAGCGTTGGCAACGGCTCTTTCGGAACCGTCGGAAGGATGATTTTTTATTTCGTTTCTGATTACAAAAGTAGTGGAGCCGCCGCCGTCCAGATTTAGTCCCTGCGCAACGCCGAAATGAATCATCACGTCCGCTAATTCGGGCAGGGTCATTCCCTTAAACACACCCGACTTGCGACCGTCCACGGTAAAAAAGTACAGTTTAGTTGAATCCTGCGAAAAACCGACTGAGGTGCGCGGATGAACCTGAAAAGCGTGCGAAGGACCGCCCTCATTATTAAAACCCTGAGACGCGTAATTTTTGCCGTTGAACACAATTTGGGGAAAACCCCCCATCATTTCCGTCAAGCCGGGCAGAGAAGGCGTTAATTGTAGTACGAGCGACAGGGTGTCGCCGGTTGACGTGTTGTTCTCGAAAAAGGGAATGGATTCGCCGTGGGCGGAAATAACCGCGTAATTTTCGGGAATGCTCATGTTGCCCACGTCTTTTTCGATGGCTTCCACAACAACTTTAACCGTGTCGTTAACAATCCACGGATTTATCGGCTTAACCAATAGTTCAATTCCCCATTGATTAGTGTTGGTGGTTTCTCCGAACAGTGAATTGTACAAAACGGTCTGATCGGTGTTGCGTACGGAGTTCACGCCGTCGATTTGCTTTGCCCCGTTTTTGGTTATGACAGCGCCTTTTAACGAAACAATCCCTAAGGACGGATGATTGAGTAAATTAAACCCGATTGTGGAAAGATTGGCTGGGTTTCGCAAGATTTGACCCTGCACCACCTGCACGTTAATGGGAACGCCTTCGCTGCTGAAAAAATCGCCGTTTATGGCTCCTACTACCCGATGTCCTTCGTAGCTGCGTCGTTTTGCCATGACGCTTGTGGGTTCGCGACCGATGTATGAATTTTTGGCTTTAACGGTTTCGATTTTGATGAACGGATTTGTAAGATCGATTTCCAGAATATTGATATTCCAGAGTTTCCCGGGAACTGTAACATGCTTGTAAACCATTCCGGGTCCAACGGTAACCGTGTTTTTTACCTGATAGTCGTATTGCGCAAATGTCCACTGAACGGCGATCAATACAAGGAAGATAACAAACTTTTTCATTTATTTTCCTTCCTGCTTTTAATGTTGCATGATGAAAATGACGCCTCGCTTCTTTAAAATAATTTTCTCTTACTGCTGATTCGGAGAAGATACTACGAGCGAGCCGTTTTAAATTAACTTTGTAAGATTGCGGTAATCGTAGAATGATGAAAGGCAGGATTTGGTCAAAGAGAATCGCAATTTTTGATTAATGAAGGGTCAGCCGGGAATTTATGCGAGGTAAATTTTTGCATCGGGTTCCCGATTCACAAAGAGCCGCGGGTCAGGATTCCATTCCGATATTATGAATAACCGTGGTCTTCTTTTCCAACTGTTTTAATTCTTTTTTGAATTGTCCTGTAAACTCGGGAATCATCAGGTGCAATTTATTGTAAATTGCAGGAATATCATGCGTTTGGATGAATTCTTCGTATTCTTTTAAATGTGATTCCATTAAATCCCAATTATTATAATGGCTGCCGATGGCTTTCATGATTTTGGGATGAGCGGTTTTCAGCGGAACTTCGTCGTTATTCCACAATTCTTCGAATAGTTTTTCTCCGGGGCGAAGTCCGATATACTTGATAGAGATGTCCTTTTCCGGACGCAATCCGGATAGTTTTATCAGGCGGTAGGCGATGTCAAGAATTTTGATCGGTTCGCCCATATCCAGCACAAAAATATCATTGCCGTTACTCATTCTGGTAGCCTGAAAAATCAACTTAACCGCTTCGGGGATGGTCATAAAAAAGCGTTTCATCTCGGGATGGGTGATAGTAATCGGTCCGCCGGAGGCAATCTGTTTTTGAAAAAGGGGAATAACGCTTCCGTAGCTGGCAAGAACATTGCCAAAGCGCACGGTAACCAATTTCATATTGGATTGAGCCGAATAAGATTGAAGCACCAGTTCAGCCACACGTTTGGTGGCGCCCATAATCGAAGTGGGATTAACCGCTTTATCGGTGGAAATTAAAACGAATTTATTGACGTCGTGTTTTTCGGCAAGCTGAACCAAATAGGCTGTGCCCAGAATATTGTTGCGCACCGCTTCTTCGGGATGAAATTCCATTAAAGGGACGTGTTTGTAAGCCGCGGCGTGGAAAACGATGTCTGGTTTCAGAGTGGATAAAAGGTGATCCATTTTGTGAAGATCCAGAATATCGGCGACAATGATCTGATAAGCGTCTTCGGGATGATTTTGTTTGAGATCGTTATCCAGATAAAAGAGGCTGTTTTCCGAACGATCCAGACAAATGACTTTATGGGGATTAAGCGAAAGCAATTGAAGCACGAGCTCCGATCCGATCGATCCCGCGGCTCCGGTAACAAGAATGGTCTTTTC
>JAJRSN010000154.1 GCA_024278715.1 Calditrichota bacterium | reverse complement strand
CCGTGATCGAATTTCACCGCCAGTTCGGCATGTTTTACAATCTGAAAAGGAATGCCGATGGAGTCGCGCCGCACTTTGGCTAATTGTCCGGAATTTGCGTCCTTTGGTCGCTCGCCGTCAAGAATTTGAATATGAATAACGCCGCTGCCGGGCTGCATGGGCATGATTAGCGTGTCCTGATAAACACCTGTCGCAAAATGTTCGATGGCGTTGAAGGCGGAAAGCGGCTCGTTTGTTTGCCTGTTCTTTGTAAAAACAATACCTCCTTCGGCAGCCATTCGAATGACGCCGGACTGATCGAATTCAGCCTGCCCGCTGTTCCCGATGAGCGTTTGCAGAATAACTTTTTGTCCGGTGGAGACCACAAAATCTTTGGCGCCGTCCGGAGCGGCGATTCTGGTGCTCATGACAACTTCAGGCGGCGTTACCACGCGAACCGGCAATGGGGAAGAACGAACCGTGATCGGCTGACCGCTGTTGGCGTCCAGAACCAGGGCATCGACAAAAATATTAAATATTTCCGATGAAGCGTTCGGCGGTGCTACCACGCGCCAATCCACCGGCGGCACGCTGAATCCGTCCGGCAAATTTACGATTGAGCTGTCTTTTACGGAAAATCCTTCGGGCAAAATAATCTGCGCGCGTTTACCCGATGCCGAAACCGGACCCAGAAAACTGAAAGTGGTGCGAACTACAAATTCCTGCCCCGCCGAAACCGTGCTGTCCGCGGCACCGGCAGGCGCAGCGATGGTTAACTGCGATTCCACAATGCCCTTGTTTTCCACCTTAACCGGAACGCTTGTTTCTCTTTCGGCAATGATAACCGGCTGCGCAGTGTTCGAATCTAACGGGATCGTTTTTAAAAATACTTTAATGCTGTCAAAGTTTAACCCTTCGGTGACGTTAACGGGCTTGACCTGCCATTGAGCCTGCGGATTTTGATAGTCAAAATCGTGCACGCTGTCCGCGGGAGAATCGGCAAGCCGGTAATTTTCCGGCAAGCGGATAACTAACTGTCCCTGACTAAAAGACGAATTTCCCTGATGATTAACGGAAGCGCTTACGGTAAATTGCTGATTGAGGGAAACCACCGAGTCTCTTGCGCCTTCTGGTTCGGTAATCGCAGCCTCAACCCAAAGCTGGCTGGGTTGATGAATGACAAGCCTTTCCACATCGTCAACAGATTGTTCGATGCGCACCGCTTCGCCGATCAAATCTTTTACTTCCGCAATTTTAACTTTGATTTGCTGTTCCTGCAACTGATCAGCCTGCCAGTTGTAATAGCCTACCTTTTGGGAATCGGGAGCCGGCGGAATATTTTGAAAAAGAACTTCTCCTGGAAGCGCGAACCCGTTGCGGTACAATTTTAATGTTGCCGAGGCTATGGTATCTTCGCCCAGGTTGGAAAGCACAATCTTCAGAGGTACGATCTGACCAAAATTGAAATGGGGCGCATTAGGCGCCAGAGTTCCGCTCACGATTTTCAGAGAATCGATGCGCAAACGAGCCGGACGAATGACTTTTACCTGATCGTTTACGATAATCGAGTCCGAAACCTCTTCAATATGGGAGCGTCTTTGATCATAAAAACGAGCCATGGGTTTGGGAACTATCAGTCCGGTATCTGCCTGCGAACGAATATTAAAATACACCGAAAATTTCAAACTGTCTCCGGGGGCAATTACCGTGTCTTCAACTGTTCCGCGCACCTGCACCCAGTTTTCGGACACGTCTTTTTGATCCGAAATTCGTTTGAAATAATATTCCAGGTCGTACAAAAAAGTGGGAGATTCGCCGCTATTTTTCAAAGTAAAGTTTATCGGCACGTCATTCTGTCCGAGGCGCACCCTTAAAGCGGGAATTTCAATCCGCGAAAAGAGCAGTTGCCCCGGTTCGATGACCTTTATGCCGTTAGTAATTAGCGTGTCTTTTTCGACAATATTGTTTCCGAGAGTGCGTCCGGAAATGTGCAGATTGACGTCATAGTCTCCCGGACTCAGGTCGGCGGGCAGTTGTACTTCGTTAAATAAGACGGACACCGTGTCCAATCCCGAAATTGTGTAATCGGCTGACAGGTAAATTTTATCGACGCTTGTACCCATAATCTGCAGATAGGTTTTAGCGGAATTCAAAGTTATGTCCGCGCTGCCCGTATCGACAAGACTCAGCGTAAAGCTAACCTTTTCCTGAGCCACAATCGAATCCGGAGTCAACGTTTCCGAAACATAAAGAGCATTGCCCGCCGTTTGAACGTACAATTTGTCAAACGTATTGGAAACTTTGACGATATCGCCGTTATCCAGACCGATCTGTCCGTAAATTTCCGTGGCGTCGTTGGCGGGAAAATTATCCGTAATATCAAATTGAAATTTCAGCAGATTGTTTTCTTCGCTTTTTAGAACCGTTAACGTATCCAGCCGCTGTAAATTCAGCACAAAGGCGTCGCGGTCTTCGGATTTATTGGGACCTTTGAAAATCAATTTGGTCAAATCGGGCGTGATTGTTTTGGGATCCTGACTGTTGGATACTTTCATGTAAACGATAATGGAATCTGCGCCCTGGGGAACGTGATCATCCGTCTGAATCTGGATGGATTTGATTGAGATGATACTGTCTCCGAAAGCCAGCTGTCCGGCATAAAGGTCTGCATTGTAAATCGAATCATTGGTCGTTCCGATCAGATGCAAATACAAATCGTATTCGCCGGCGGCGATGGGCAAGACTTCTTTATTGAATACCAAAAGCGTGGAATCGGGTTTACCGTTGATAATTTTAACGCTTTGAGAATCCAGTTTAATTTGATGAACGATGGCGTGAGAGTTAACGTATCTGATTTGCAGCCGGGTCTGGGAAGTATCCAGATCGACGCGGGCTTTACCGTTATTTATGACAACGGATTCGAATTGAACGGCAGCCGTATCCACGGTCCACGAGGTAGGATCGGT
>JAJRSN010000153.1 GCA_024278715.1 Calditrichota bacterium | reverse complement strand
TCCCGCGCTGATCAGGCATGATCGAACGCAGATCGATGACGAGGAACGGATCATCCGCATCGCGGACGCTCTTTTGAAAAACAGGGAATATGAAAAAGCGCATCAGTACTTAATCTCCTTTAAAAACTCCTTTCCCAAATCCGTTTACATTGACGACGCAGAGTATCGTCTGGCTTATCTTCACGTAATTGCCGACAGCGCCAATCCGTATTTTAATTACGATCGGGCGTTGAAATCATTCAGCGAATTCAAACAAATTTATCCCGAAAGTAATTATTCTTCGGCTTGTAATAATTGGCTAAATCTTCTATATTTACTCAACAATTTGAAACAACAGCGCACCGATCTTGAGAAGCGAAAAGATCAATTGCAAAAAGCGGTGAAAAAATTAACTGAGGAAAACAGAAATTTAAAAAGCACCCTTAGAGATTTAGAGCAAGTCATTAAACGAAATCATTAGGAGGCTCCTTGTTTAAAAAAGTTTTAATTGCCAATCGCAGCGAAATTGCCCTGCGAATAATTCGCGCCTGTAAAGAATTAGGAATTCCGACCGTAGCGGTTCATTCCGAAGCCGACGCCGATTCGCTCCATGTTAGAATTGCCGACGAAGCGGTTTGTATCGGCGCGGCACAAAGTTATGAAAGTTATCTGAACCCCATTAGAATCATTTCCGCGGCGGAAATAACGGGGGCTGACGCCATTCATCCGGGTTACGGTTTTTTGGCTGAAAACGCGGATTTTGCCGATATGTGCGAAACCGGCGGGATCAAGTTCATCGGACCGCCCGCCAGTGTAATACGCGCCATGGGCAATAAGTCCCGCGCCAAAGAGATGATGAAAGCAGCCGGAGTGCCCGTGGTTCCGGGAAGCGAAGGCGTTGTTGAAAATCTTGAGCAAGGTCTGGAAATTGCGGAAACGGTCGGTTACCCGATAATTTTAAAAGCTGTGTCCGGCGGCGGGGGACGGGGAATGCGCATTATCCGCGCCAAAGAGGAGTTTGAGACCAATTTTCAAATGGCGCAGGCGGAAGCACGCGGCGCGTTTGGTGATCCATCCATGTACATTGAAAAATACATCGAAAATCCGCGTCATATCGAAATACAGATTCTTGCCGACGAGCACGGTCATGTGGTTCATCTGGGAGAAAGGGAATGCAGTATTCAACGTAGGCATCAGAAACTGATCGAAGAAGCGCCTTCTCCGGTAGTGGATGCCGAACTGCGCAAAAGAATGGGCGAAGTGGCTGTAAGAGGAGCAAAGGGCGTTAATTACACCAGCGCCGGAACTATTGAATTTCTATTGGACAGCGATAAAAATTTCTATTTTATGGAAATGAACACGCGGATTCAGGTTGAACATCCCGTGACCGAAATGGTGTCGAATCTTGATTTATTAAAAGAACAAATCCGCATCGCAGCGGGGGAGAAATTGGAATTTACCCAGGAAGAAGTCAGACTGATAGGTCACGCCATCGAATGCCGGATAAATGCCGAGGACTGGGAAAAGAATTTTATGCCCAATCCGGGTAAGGTTGAGTTTTTTCATCTGCCCGGCGGACCGGGAATTCGCGTGGACAGCCATGTTTACCAGGGATACCACATTCCGCCCTATTACGATTCGCTGATCGCCAAACTGATTGCTTACGGCAGAGATCGCGAAGAAGCGTTAGCCAGAATGAATCGCGCCTTGGAAGAATTTGTGATCGAAGGCGTTAAAACAACCATTCCCTTTCATCTGAAATTGATTAATCACCCTGATTTTATTTCAGGAAATTTTGACACGGGTTTTTTGGAACGGACGAATTTATTGGAAGAAGTTGAACAATCCTGAAAAATTTTATAGACAAATTATTAAAGATCGGAGGTTTTAATGAACGTACCTGAAAATCTGAAATACACGAGCGATCATGAATGGGCAAAAATTGACGGCGACGTTGCGGTTATTGGAATTACCGACTACGCTCAGGGAGAATTGGGAGACGTGGTTTTTGTGGAATTGCCCGAAGCGGGTTCCAAAGTGGCAAAAGGCGACACTTTCGGAACCATCGAAGCGGTAAAAGCGGTTGCCGACCTTTTTGCGCCCTTAAGCGGAGAAGTGCTCGAAATTAATGAAAAATTGGAGAACGAACCGGAAACCGTGAATAAAGATCCCTACGGCAACGGTTGGATGATTAAAGTGAAACTTGAAAATCCCGATGAGCTCAACGATTTATTGGATGCCCAAAAGTATCAGGAATTGATAAGCTAAAAACATATTCGATTTAAACGGCGGCGGGATTTTGTCTCGCCGTCTTTCAATATCTCCTATCCGTTCTGTAAACCGAAACCTCCTATAAAGAAATATGTAAACCGAAATTGTTCAGTGCCCTAAGAATAGATTAAAGTATTAAGGAAGCCAGGACCACTCGTTAAGCCTGTCGAAACCACTCATTGAGTTTTCTGAAAACAGCTCATTGAGAATACCGAAACCGCTCATTGAGCCTGTCGAATCCACTCGTTGAGCTTGTGGAAACCGGTCGTTGAGCTTGTGGAAACCGGTCGTTGAGCTTGTCGAAACGAGCGGCAGTAAAAGATAAAGAAGAAATGTTCAGTAATAAACTTGAACGTTACAATGAAAGGATACATGTACATCTTAAAATGTGCTGACGGTAGTTATTACACCGGAAGCACCAAAGATTTAAGAAAAAGGTTACTTCAACATCAAAGTGGTGAAGGTTCAAATTATACTAAGAAGCGCTTACCTGTTAAGCTAGTGTACTATGAGGAATACAATCAAATTGATCAGGCTTTTTATCGAGAAAAGCAAGTTCAAGGCTGGAGCCGGAAAAAGAAAGAAGCATTGATTAACGGGCAATATGAGAAATTACCGGAATTATCGAGGAACTACACTCAGTACAGGCGGCGCGGTAATTCGTTACAATCTGGAAAGGGCACTTCGACAAGCTCAGTGCCCAAAGAATAAATTAAAGTATTAAGGAAGCCAAGACCACTCGTTAAGCCTGTCGAAACCGGTCGTTGAGCCTGTCGAATCTGGTCGTTGAGCCTGTCGAATCTGGTCGTTGAGCCTGTCGAATCCACTAGTTTAGCTTGTCGAAACCGGTCGTTGAGCTTGTGGAAACCGGTCGTTGAGCTTGTCGAAACCGGTCGTTGAGCTTGTCGAAACGAGCGGCAGTAAAAGATAAAGAAGAAATGTTCAGTAATAAACTTGAACGTTACAATGAAAGGATACATGTACATCTTAAAATGTGCTG
>JAJRSN010000152.1 GCA_024278715.1 Calditrichota bacterium | reverse complement strand
CTGATTTTTTACCCTCTCCGGATCAATTGGCGTATAAACAGGAAACTGTAAAGATTACAATCACATTATCAAAGAATAGTATAGAATATTTTAAGAAGATTGCTTCGAAACATAACACTCAATATCAAAAAATGATTCGTAGTTTATTAGACGAATATGTAAATAAACATCAACAATTTTAGTAAATAGTATTTTACAATAGAAGACTGATCTGTTGTTATTAATACAATTTTATCGTATTAAATATTGTAATATCAATTGGCTTCAAACGGCTAACGAAATAAGGTATTAAATATCGAACGTGTGCAAAAAGGGACCGCCAAATTACGATAACGCAAGCTCCGATATTTAATATCGTATCAGGCTTACCAAGTAGATTAAAATAATAAAAGGTTCGTTTTACTGAAACGCGGAATATTACTGCTCAAAAAAAACCCTTCCCCACTTAAAAATCCTTAAATTTTTCTTGCTCTTTGTTCCACCCCAATTTTAATCCTTTTTTTTATTTTCCCACCAATCCGTCACACCCGCACGCTTTCTTTTCGTAAATGAAAAATCTTATAATTCAAACTGTCGCTCAACGCCTGTAAACTGGCTTTGATGATGTTGTGCGACACGCCCACGGTTGACCAACTGTTTTTGCCGTCGCCGGTTTCCACCAGCACGCGCACACGGGCGCCGGTTCCGCTTTTATCCACTAAAACACGCACCTTGTAATCAACTAAATGAATATTGGCGACTTCGGGATAAAAGCGCATCAAAGCCTTGCGCAGGGCATTATCCAGCGCATTGACCGGTCCGTTGCCGTCCGAAGCCGTGTGCTCGATCTCGTCGCCGACCTTAACCTTTAAAACCGCCTCGGAATAATCCGTGTCGCCGTCATTAAGCAAAACGTTAATTTTGGCGTAAATGATTTCGAAAAAAGGGCTGTAAGTATTCAGCTCAGAGCGCAACAGCAATTCAAACGATCCCTCGGCGCCGTCAAACTGAAATCCCTCGTATTCCAACGACTTGATGTATTGAACAAAGTTTTTACTGAATTCCCGCTTATCGGCAATATCAATACCCAGCTCATGCGCTTTGTAACGAATATTGCTCTGTCCCGAAAGATCCGACACCAAAACATGCCGGCGATTGCCAACCTGCTCCGGCGAGATATGTTCGTACATGCGGCTGTCCTTTAAAACGGAACTGACATGAATACCCCCTTTGTGCGTAAAAGCCGATTTTCCGACAAACGCCGCACGGGTATTGGGAGCCAGGTTAGCCACTTCGTAAACAAACCGCGAAAGATTCGTTAAATTTTGCAGGTTAACCGGGGTCTTTGTCTTTAAATTGAGTTTAAGCGCCAGATTAGGAAGAACGCTGCAAAGATTGGCGTTTCCGCAACGCTCGCCGATTCCGTTGACGGTTCCC
Organism: Calditrichota bacterium; assembly: GCA_024278715.1. Classification (GTDB taxonomy): domain Bacteria; phylum Calditrichota; class Calditrichia; order Calditrichales; family Calditrichaceae; genus Caldithrix. Next base: position 5,034 of record JAJRSN010000152.1, on the reverse strand, counting down.
TGCACCTGAACCGCTCCTGCTTGCACCGCGGCAATGGTATTAGCCACCGCCATTTCGCCGTCGTTGTGGGCATGAATTCCCAACGGTCGGCTTACCCGTTGCCGCACTTCTCCAAAAACCTTGCTTACTTCGGAAGGCAAACTCCCGCCGTTGGTATCGCACAGCACAAGAATGTCTGCTCCGCCCTCCTCGGCGGCTTTGAGCATTCGGACGGCAAATTCGGGATCATCTTTGTAACCGTCAAAAAAATGCTCGGCATCAAAAACCACCCGGCGACCGTGCTTTTTCAAGAACTGAACGGTACGAAAAATCAACTCCGCATTCTGATCGTCGGTTAAGCCTAAGGTTACCGATGAATGAAAACGCCAGGTTTTGCCAAAAATCGAAATAACCCCGGTCTCGGCGCTTAGCAGCATGTTCAGGTTCCGATCTTCTTCCACCTTATCGGGATAGCGGGCGGTCGAGCCAAAAGCGCATATACGCGCTTGTTTTAGCTTTAACTTCTTCACTTCTTTAAAATACTCTTCGTCCTTGGGATTGCTTCCGGGCCATCCGCCTTCGATGACGTCAATACCAAAATCATCCAGACGTTCGGTAATAGCTAATTTATCGTGAATGGACAAATTTACGCCTTCTCCCTGCGTTCCGTCGCGCAGAGTTGTGTCGAAGAGTTCTATTGGTGTTGTTTGCTTCATTGTATTTTCCTGCCTGATTTTAATTTAACCGATCATTCCCGATTTTCGGGCGTAAGCAAAAAGTCCGCCTGCTTCGATAATCGGCAAAACATCGCCCGGGTGTTTTAATGAAAATTGTTGCCCGTCGCTCAGCCTTGTAAGCGTCTGATTTGCAAGATCGATTTGCACAAGGTCGCCGGTCTTTATTCGGTCATTGATTTTTCCTACCGATTCCAGGGGGATAATAAATCCGCCATCTACAGAATTGCGATAGAAGATGCGCGCGTACGATTCCGCCACAACTACCTGCACGCCCGCCATTTTCAGGGCAAACGGAGCGTGTTCTCTGGAAGAACCGCAGCCAAAATTCGATCCGCCTATTATAATGTTGTACTTCGAACGATAATCATCCCCTTCGATAAACGGAATTCCGCCGTCGGGCAATCCCGCTTTTGCGGGCGGAACTCCCGAAAAGGCGAAACGACCGTACTTTTTGGATTCTTCGGGATCGCTCAAACTGTAAACCAGATGTTCCGCCGGAATTATCTGATCTGTATCGATATTATCGCCAAGTACATAAGCCGGACCTTTGATTATTTTTTGCATTGTTTTCCTTTCTTTAACCTTTGCATTTATCGCCGGATCATAAGAATTCTCTGGGATCCGTAATAACCCCGGTTACAGCCGAAGCAGCCACGGTAAGCGGCGAAGCAAGATACACTTCGGCTTTTTTACTGCCCATCCGTCCCGGAAAATTGCGGTTGGTAGTGGAAATAACCACATCGTGATCTACCGAACGACCGACGGTGTCGGCGGGACCGCCCAGACACGCAGCACAGGACGGAGGGGCGATCGTGCATCCCGCGTCGGCAAGAATCTCTTCGATGGTTTTGCCGTCAATCGTTTCGGTTTGCAATCGTTTGGCTACCGAAGGGCTTGCCGGAATAATAAAAGTGGGCACCCGGACTTCTTTACCTTTTAATATCATGGCGGCGTTCTTAAAATCCGTAAACTTTCCGCCGGTGCATGAACCGATGTAACATTTTGTTAATTTGGCGCCCCGTACGTTCCGAACCGTATCCCGATTATCCGGACTATGAGGTTTTGCCACCAGGGGCTCGATTTTGCCGACGTCGTATTCATAAACGCTATGATAGTTCGCGTCGGGATCGCTCTGAAATTCCTCAAACGGTTTCGATGTTCTTTCGGCGAGATAGGTTCTGGTCACTTCATCCGCGGCGATGATGCCGTTCATGCCGCCCGCTTCCACCGCCATGTTGGTAAGCGTCATTCGTTCGTCAATGTTTAACGAACGGACGGCTTCTCCGTCAAATTCCATGGCACGATAGGTGGCGCCGTCCGTGGTGATGTCGCCCAATATCTGCAAGATCAGATCTTTCGCCGTCAGATATTGCGGCACGGAACCTTCGAAGATGAACTTCATTGATTCGGGCACCTTTTCCCAGATTTTCCCGGTTCCGAGAATAAAAGCCGCGTCCGTGTTGCCCACACCGGTGGCAAAAAGTCCGAAGGCTCCGGCGGTGCAGGTGTGCGAATCGGTGCCGATCAATACGGTGCCGGGAAGATTGAATCCTTCTTCCGCCAGTGCGATGTGACAAACCCCCTTGTAGCGCTCGCTTCCCACATCGTAATAATTGGGTAATTGATAGTCTTTGGCGAATTTCCGAAGAATATTCACATTTCGGTTGGCGTGAACATCGGACGTAAAAATATAATGATCCGGAAAAATCACCAGTTTATTCTTATCCCAGATTCGGGCTTTTTCACCGAATTCGCGTTTCCAGATCTGAAAGGTCGGCGGTCCGCAAACGTCGTGAGTCATCAGCACATCAACGTTTAACCATAAGTTTTGTCCGGGAGAAACCTCTTTTTTACCGGCTGCTTTTGCAAGAATCTTTTCGGTGATCGTCATCGCCATACATTATTCCCTTTCCGCCTTGTCTTGTTTTTTCCTCATCAAAGAATTAATCGCCTGCAAATAAGCCTTTCCGCTTGCTTCGATAATATCTGTGGAGACTCCCCTGCCATGCGCCTCCGCTTGCCCGTTGCGGATGCGGACGTAAACCTCGCCCAACGCTTTTCTTCCGGAAGTCACGGAACGCACCTGATAATCCTGAACTGTGTAATCGGTGCTCAAAGCCCGGTCAATGGCGTTAAACACGGCGTCAACCGGTCCGTCTCCCGTAGCTGATTCCTGCACGTCGTCTCCGTTTTTAAGCAAGCGAACCGTGGCGGTGGGGATGGCGTTGGTTCCCAAAAACACGTGCAAATATTTCAGAGCGCAGGCTGGTTCTTCGCTCAATATCTCATCGCCCATTATCAAACGCAGGTCTTCGTCGTAGATTTCTTTCTTTTTATCTGCTAATTTCAAAAATAATTTGTACGATCGGTCCAGCTTTTCCTCAGTCAGATGATAACCCATCTCTTCCAAACGCGCCTTTAATCCGTGGCGTCCCGAGTGCCGCCCAAGAATGATCTTGCTTTCGTTGACCCCGACGTCTTCGGGTTTCATGATCTCGTAAGTATTGCGGTTTTTCAATACTCCGTCCTGATGGATTCCCGACTCATGGGCAAAGGCGTTTTTACCCACAATGGCTTTGTTGGGCTGCACCACAAATCCGGTAAGCGTGGATACCATTCGGCTGGCATTGTAAATTTCATGCGTATTGATATCGGTGTAGTACGGGAGCAAGTCTTTGCGCACATTTATCGCCATAACTATCTCTTCCAAAGAAGCGTTTCCGGCGCGTTCGCCGATGCCGTTAATAGTGCATTCCACTTGACGTGCTCCGGCTTGGATTGCCGCCAACGAATTTGCCACAGCCAGACCCAAATCGTCATGGCAATGCACGCTTATTACCGCCCGATCGATGTTTTTTACCCGGCGTCGCAATTCGCGTATTTTTTCGGCGAATTCATCGGGAAGCGTGTAACCGGTGGTATCGGGAATATTAACGGTGGTGGCGCCCGCCTCGATAGCGGCTTCGATTACCTCGGCTAAATATCCGATGTCTGTCCGTCCGGCGTCTTCAGCCGAAAATTCCACATCGTCGCAAAAAGATTTGGCGTATTGCACCGCGTCAATCGACATTTTAATGACGGTTTGCCGTTTTTCGGACAGCGTTTGCCCATAGCGCGGATGTCCGAATTTCCCTAAAATATGGTAATCGGATGTGCTGGAAAAGGTGTGGATGCGTTTGCGCGGCGCTTCTTTCAATGCTTCGTAAACAGCCTTGATATCCGCCTCCTTAGCCCTTGCCAAGGCTGTGATGATGGCGTCCGCTTCTCCGGCAATTCGTTTTACCGCTTCAAACTGCGCCGGAGACGAAACCGGAAAGCCGGCTTCAATAACATCCACCTTCAATCGCGCCAATTGTCTGGCAATCTCTACTTTCTCCGCCACATTCAGCGAAGCTCCTGGCGATTGTTCGCCGTCTCTTAATGTTGTGTCAAAAATTATGATTTTTTCCGGCATTGTTTCACCTCGTTTTCATCATAAGTTTTTTGGTTAAGGGTTAAGGGTTAAGGGTTAAGCGTGTAAGCGTGTAAGCGGCTTCCCGGATCATCGTAATGCGTAATGCGTAATGCGTAATGCGTAATGTGTTATCTTCGCCATCGCTTAAAAGTTTAAATAATTCAACAAATTATTTTTTTGAAGATAGAAAGCATTTTCCCTATTAAAACAAACATTCCACTATTTTTTACCTACTACCTACTGCTTTCTGCTCTCCGCTCTCTGCTTTCTCCTTTTTCCTTTTTCTTACCTGTCACTGATTACTTGTCACTCTGTCACTTTGTAACTTTGTAACTTTGTAACTCTGTTACTCGTCACTCATCACGCCTTTATTCCGCTTCCCGGATCCCCCCTTTTAATTTCCCCCTTTCAAAAGGGGGGAACGCCGAAGGCAAGGGGGGATCTTTTTATTCAAACCGCACTATCTCTAAATGTACGAGAAATTATTTTCCTAAACTTCTAATCCCCTACACTTTGTCACTCGTCACTTGTCACGCCTTCCGCTTACAACGTAAAAACCCCAAGTCCTTCTTCATGGAAAATGGCTTCAAAATTTTCCACAATTTTCCCAGTCATTTCCGTTGTTCCCACCGGTTTGGTTCCTTCCTGACAGATATCAACCGTGCGGTAGCCCTGCTGCAGTGTTCGTTCAATCGCCTGTTCGATTAACTGTCCCGCTTTGGTCATCTGAAAAGAATAGCTGAACATCATCGCTACCGAAGCTATTGTGGCGATGGGATTAGCTTTATTCTGTCCGGCAATATCCGGAGCGCTGCCGTGAACCGGTTCGTAAAGGGCGTATTTTTCTCCAAGGCTCGCCGAGGG
>JAJRSN010000151.1 GCA_024278715.1 Calditrichota bacterium | reverse complement strand
GTTCAAATTCGTTTTATTTTTAAAAAAACTAACTTATGATTAACGAGTCTGTTCGGGAGGAAAAATGTGCCGTTCGAAGAATTGTTCTTTCGTTCAAATCACCATCTTTTCTTTTTTGTTCGGTTTTGTTTTTCCCGCTCTTGTTGCAGCCGGAAATTCGCAACCTGAAATCGTTAGCAAATTTTTGATTCTGAAAATTCCGGGAAGTCCCCGTTTTTCAGCCGTGCAGATAGATCCCGTCGAACAGTCTGTGGTTGACGGTACGTTTAAAGCGCCGAAAGCGGGACAAAAGGTTTTTTGGAGCAAAGAGAAATCTTCGGTGTGGCAAGAGGCATCAGTGAACGAAAAAGGCTGGCTGCGTCCTTGTAAAACCCGCGCCTTTTACGCCTATCTTTCAATTAATTCCGCAACGGAAAAAACCGTTCTTTTGGAAGGACGCGCTCACAACATGGTTTATGTGAACGGCGAGCCGAGAGTGGGGAATCGCTATCAGTACAAAGACGAATTTCAAGCATGGGAGCCTAAATTCGATTTTTCCTTACTTCCTGTCCGTTTAAAAAAGGGAAACAATAGCTTTCTCTTCAAATGTTATCGGGGGCGTCTGAAGGTTCTTGTTCATTCCCTTCAGTCTCCGGTCTTGTTTAATGTAAAAGATTCAACCCTGCCCGATTTAATTCAGGGGGAAAAAATCGACTCTCCCGCAGCCGTGGTCGTGATCAACGCATCGGGTCAACCTCTTAAAAACCTTAAAATAGGTTCGGACGATCCGCTGGTCGAAGAGACAACCGTTCCCGTCATTCAGCCCTATTCGGTTCGTAAAGTCGCTTTTTTTATTAAAGGAACGGCTCCTGCGGAAACCGGTTCAAAAACGCTGAAGTTGTACCTGAAACGGAATGGCGCTGTTTTGACCGAGGAGAGCATTGAGCTTCGGGTGGTCGCTCCCAATGCCGTCCAAAAACACACCTACATCAGCGAGATAGACGGCAGCGTTCAATATTACGCCTTAAATCCCGCCCTGATCGATGACGGCAAACCCAAAGCGCTGTTCTTTTCGGTTCACGGCGCAAATGTGGAAGCCCTCAATCAAGCCGGAGCGTATTATCCCAAAAAATGGGGACACATTGTCGCTCCCACCAACCGGAGACCCTTTGGTTACGACTGGGAAGACTGGGGAAGATTGGACGCCCTGGAGGTGTTAAATATCGTAAAAAAACAACTAAAGATAGATCCCGCACGGATTTACCTGACCGGGCATTCCATGGGCGGACACGGAACCTGGCATCTGGGGGCGACCTTTCCGGATCAATTTGCCGCCATCGGACCAAGCGCGGGTTGGATCAGCTTTTTTTCCTACGCAATTCGGGATACGGTGCGCGGGCAGAGTCCTCTCCAAAAAATGCTCATGCGGGCGGCTTCTCCCGGCAGAACCCTCAAATTAGCCGAAAATTACAAACAATTGGGAGTTTACATTATTCATGGCGACTCCGACAAAAATGTTCCCGTACAACAATCGCGCAAAATGGCGGAGGTGCTGAAAAAGATCGGGCATAAAGATTTTGTGTATCACGAAGAAGCGGGCGCGGGACACTGGTGGGATCGCAGCGACGAACCGGGCGCGGACTGCGTGGATTGGATGCCGCTTTTCGATTTCTTTGCCCGTCACGCCCGACCGACAAAGGAGCAGATCAGGCAAATCGATTTTACAACCGCGAGTCCAGGAGTCTCCGCTTCCGATCAATGGATTACGATTTTTGCCCAGGAAAAACCATTCGATTTCAGCCGTATTTCCGTTCGAGTCGATCCCGGCAAGCGGCGGTTTGCGGGTACTACGCAAAACATCACCCGACTGAAAATCGACCTGGCGCCGTTGACAAAAGGAGAACCCTTCTCAATTAATATTGACGGACAGATTATTAATCAAATTGATTTCCCTGAGCGTGAGGCGGTTTTTCTGGAAAAAAGGGCTGGACAATGGCAAATAACCGGCGAATGGTCTAAAAAGGATAAGGGACCGCATCGTTACGGCGGACTGAAGGATGCTTTCCGACACCGGGTCGTATTTGTGACGGGCACAAACGGCAGCCGCGAAGAAAACGCCTGGGCACTCGCCAAAGCGCGGTACGACGCCGAGGTCTTTTGGTATCAAGGCAACGGCTCTATTGATATTGTTACCGACAGGGAATTCGATCCGCAAAAATACTCCGATCGAAACGTGATTTTGTACGGTAACGCCAATACCAACAGCGCCTGGCAAGTATTGTTGAAAAATTGTCCCGTGCAGGTAATGTCGGATGAAATTCAAATCGGCGAGCGGAAGATTAAGGGAAAAGATTTAGCCGCCTTATTTGTTTATCCGCGCGAAGACAGCAATATCGCCTCGATAGGGGTGGTGGCGGGAACGGGAATCAGCGGAATGCGCGCCACAAATACCCAACGTTATCTTTATGCGGGCTACGCATATCCCGACCTGATGATATTCCGGGCTTCCGTTTACACCGAAGGCTACAAGAGCATAAAGGCTGCCGGTTATTTTGACATCCGGTGGAGGCTGAACGAATCGGACATAATTTTCAGCGAGTAGAAGACAAAATACAGTCGTTCTCGATTTCAGCGGGCGGCGTTTTGCGTTACGCGGAATGCGGGGACAGTGAGCTTTAAGAATACGGGTTTCCGGTTTAGGGTTCGGCGGAAAAATTTCGCGATATTTCGGTTAGTTTTCATTGCGAATAAAAAAATCGGCGATCGACCGCCCATGTTCATCGATCATTTTATTTTGGCGAATACCGCTCGTTTTCGCCGCTAATTCGGGAATAAAGAATTGCATTTTGTGAAACAAGGAATCCGAATAATGATTTGACTTGAACAATGAATCGTGTTAAGTTTGTTTTCAAATAAAACATACTTTTGTTAAAAGTTGCATTGTCAACAAAATAGGAGTTTTTCGATGCGCTGGAAATCTTTCAACGGATCATCTCTTTTTACCTATTTATTCATCCTGCTCTTTAATTCCCTGCTGTTTGCTCAAACCGCGGGCAAAATTGCCGGCAGGGTAACCGATAAAAACAGCGGCGAACCCCTGCCCGGAGCTAACATTACCATCGACGGAACCACTTTGGGAGCTTCAACCGATCTTTCCGGAGAATTCTACATTATCAACATACCTCCGGGAAAATACACGGTTCGCGTGCAGATGATCGGATACGAAACCAAAGTAATACAAGGCGTTCAGGTTTCAATTAACCGTACAAGCGGATTGGATGTTCAATTAAAAGAAGCGGTGATGGAAGGCGAGGAAATTACCGTTGTCGCCGAGCGCTCAGCCATTAAAAAAGACCAGACAGGCTCCATTAAAAACGTGTCCTCAGATCAAATAAAAGCCTTGCCGGTCGAAAACATGGCTCAGGTTATTCAAATGCAATCCGGCGTGGTTCAGGGACACTTTCGCGGCGGTCGCAGCACCGAAGTATCTTACATGATCGACGGCGTGCAAACAACCCAAACCTTTACGCGCACCAGCAGTTCCGTGGAAATAGAACCGGAAGCCGTGCAGGACCTCGAGGTTATTACCGGCACGTTTAACGCCGAATATGGTCGGGCTATGAGCGGTATCGTGAACATGGTTACCAAGGACGGAGGTTCCGAGTTCCACGGTAGTTTCAGCGGATATGTCTCCAATTATTACACCCCTAACAAGGACGTGTTTATCGGACTGAAAGACACTGAAATCGACCGCAATAAAGATTTTAAGATTCAATTGGACGGTCCTATTTGGGGTAATAAACTGACTTTTTTCGCCAATTTCCGTATGCAGGATCGAAAAGGTCATCTTAACGGCATCCGGCGATTCGAGCCCGATAATTATTCCAATTTTATTCAACGACCCGAACCTCTGCAGGGGATAACAACGCCCTGGGACGCTTATTTAAAAGGTATTAACTGTTATTCCGAGCACACGGGCGATAACGCTTATGTTCCCATGAATACCCGTCAAAGCAGGTCTTTTATGGGTAAAATCACTTACAAACCGTTCGCTCGCGTTAAAACCTCGCTATTGTACAATATGAATCGTGAAAAGTGGAAAAACTATTCGCACGGCAGTAAATATAATCCGGACGGACGGGTTACCAATTACGAAGACACGGATTTCTATTTATTCAAAATGAATCACTTGCTCAGCAATAAGATGTTTTACGATTTAAAGGCGTCTTACACTAATAACTTTTTTCGCTATTATCTTTACAAAGATCCCTTTGATCCGCGTTACGTTTCCGACGGTTATTCGCGCGGCGTGGGCGGCTTTTCCACGGGCGGGCAAGATAAAGGTCGTTACGCGCGAAAATTGAAAGACTACAATCTGAAACTGGACGTTACCTGGCAAGCCACAAAAAACCACAGTTTTAAGTTCGGCGCCGATTACACCTATCATAAGCTTGATAATCTGCCCGGGAATGTCGGCGATTTAAGAGCGCGCACGGGCGACCCTTCTTATCAGCAATTTTATTATGACTCCTTAAAGCAGCGGGTAGTCTTCACGCCATATCAGCCCTCATACCTGCCCGATTCTTCGATCGACAGCTACCACAAAGAACCGTTTGAATATTCGGCTTATATTCAGGATAAAATGGAATTCGAAGACCTTGTTATTAATCTCGGCGTGCGCTACGATTATTTCAATTCCAACACCCTCTATCCCACGGATGCGCGAAATCCCGATAATTTGCAGGACGCCAAACGCAAATCGGAATACAAAAAAGCCAAACCTCAAACGCAAATCAGTCCGCGGATCGGATTGTCCTACACATTAGCCCAAAAAGCCGTTTTGCATTTTAGTTACGGGCACTTTTTTCAGATGCCCCCGCTTTACGCAATGTATCAAAACCATTACTTCCTTATTCCCACGGGCGATTTCCAGACAATTCACGGAAATCCGAATATTAAAGCCGAACGTACGGTGCAGTATGAAATGGGATTATGGCAGGAATTGATGCCAGGCATGAGCCTCGAAATTTCCGTTTACTATCGTGATATTTACGATTTGCAGACGGCGATTGTGGTTACCACCTACTCGGGACGCAAATACGGCGTTTACAGTAATAAGGATTACGGGAACGTAAAAGGTCTGGAATTTAAATACGAGTATTTTTCCGGTCCGATTTCTTTCTTTTTAAACTACACCTTGCAGTACACGCGCGGCGTAGCTGACAATCCCAATTCCACTTTTAACCGACTCGGACAGAGCATCGATCCTATTTCACGTTTAACCCCCTTAGCCTGGGATCAACGTCACACGCTTAATTTTAGTCTCGGTTACCGCCAAAAACACTGGGCGACAACGCTGATCACCTATTTCAATTCGGGCTTACCCTACACCTACAGCCCCATTTCCGAAAGCCCCCTGTCCAAACAAAATATTCCGCCTAACGGTGAAAAGCGTCCGGCTACCATTTCTCTTGATCTAAAGACGTACTACGATTTTTCGGTAATGAAGGATATTAAATTGCGTCTGTTTTTGCTGGTCTATAATTTACTGGACCGCAAGAATGAGCTGTACGTTAATCCCACCACCGGACGGGCTTACACGGCGATTATACGTCCTTTTCAGATTGAAAATTACCGCAGCAATTTTAATGATATTTACGACGGCGTTCGTAATCCGGCAATGTACTCGACGCCGAGAGAAGTCAAGCTGGGCCTGGGAATTCGGTTTTAAGGGAACGGTGGAAAAGAAAAATTAAAAACAGAGGTTTTGACCATGACAAAAAGAATAAGCTTTTGGAGTACGGCGATTATCATCGCGCTCATCTTTTTGCTTCAATCAATGGTTTACGCACAAAAACCCTATCGCGTCGGAACGACCACAGCCAATTTTCTGGAAATTGGTTATGGTGTCCGCGAGAATGCCATGGGCGATGCCAGCGCCGCCGCGGTGAACGATTTAACCAGCGTTTACTGGAATCCGGCGGGCTTGGGATTTATGCGCCAAAGCGAAGCCATGGCAATGTATCAACCCTGGTTTGTGGGAATCAATACGTCCTTTGTCTCGATCGGCTATGTTAAACCCATCTGGGGCACCTTTGCCGTAAGTTTGATCTACACCGGTTACAGCGACGAAGAGGTGACCACCGTGGATATGCAGGAAGGCACCGGCGAAATGTACAACGGTCAGGAAATGGCTTTCATCCTTTCTTACGGCAAGCGATTGGTTGACTGGTTTTCGTTCGGAGCCAGTGTAAAGTACATTAATTCGCGAATCTGGCACGAAACGGGTCAGGCTGTCGCCTTTGATCTCGGCGCGATTGTAAATACGCGATTTTTTGCCTGGAGCGATAAACCCGGCGACGGTTTGAACATCGGGATGAGTATTTCTAACTACGGAACGCGAATGGTCTATAACGGTCTCGATTTAAAACAAACAAAAGATGTCGCTCCCGAAGAACAGGGTAACTATCCCTATGTGCCAGTGCGCTTTGAACTGGAAGACTGGGAGTTGCCCCTGCTTATGCGCCTTGGTATTTCCGCTTACGCTTACAAAAGCGAACGCCAGCGTTTAACCCTTGCTTTGGACGCCATGCACCCGAACAATAATAGCGAATCCATTAATGCCGGAGCGGAATATACCTTTGTGGTTCCAGCCTACGGCGAATTCAGTCTGCGCGCCGGTTACAAGGGTCTGTTTATGGTTGATTCGCAGTACGGATTGTCGCTGGGATTTGGGGTAAAGCTAAATTTTTTAGGCAACAGAGCCCTGAAAATTGATTACGCTTTCCGTGATCTGGCGACCCTCGGCGGCACGCATTCTTATTCCATCGGATTTGTGTTTTAATTTATTAACTTAAAGTTAAAAAAACATAACAGGGTAGAGTGGAAAATGAAAAAAATATTTTTAACAGGTTTGCTGTTAATAGTTATGTTTTCTTTATCGAACGGTTTATTTGCTCAGGGAAAGCCTTACGACGGACCCGACGATCCCGCCGGAGATCCCTCGGCTGAACGTTACGGATGGATGACCGGAAACCGGGTTTTGCTTTTCTTCAGAAATACAACCGAGCTTTCCGATTGTTGTCAGCTCGGCTACGATGTGTCAAAATGGCCCAACACTTACGAAGGCACAAAAATGACGGACGGAATTATGGTGCTTGTAGGCGCCCGCGTATTTGTACGCAACGATTCCATCCCCGTCGAAGAACCGTGGAATTACACGGGCAGCGAGCCGTTGGATACGCTTTACTTTGTTGAGTCGAGTTATCGCGAGTTTATGGATAAAAATCCCGCCGGCACTGTTGAATGGGCGCTGTACCCACCGTTCGGTTATTTTAATCCCATGGACGAATATCCCGCCATGAGCAATCTGCCAAATTCTTGGCCTCCGGACGGCTGGCCCACAAAAGACGGTAAAAAATGGGCGGGAGAATGGAACGGTCGTTTCGGGCGCGGCATCATGAAAGCCGATCAGGAGATATTCATTGTGGTTAACGACGCGCAGGATCAGGAATGGCTGCCGACCAATCCCAACAACAAAAAGGCGTATTACTATCCGAGACGTATTTACGGAGCAAACGGCGAAATTTTGCAGGATATTCGGATCGGCGATAAAAATCCCGACGTTACGGTTCAAAAGGGATTTCCCTGGGGAGGTTTAGGCATTAG
>JAJRSN010000150.1 GCA_024278715.1 Calditrichota bacterium | reverse complement strand
TTAAGCGTGTAAGCGGGTTCTCTGGTTATTGGTCCCTTGTCTCTGGTTGCTGGTCACTCGTTACTTTGTCACTTTGTCACTTTGTCACTTTGTAACTTTTCGTTAATCGTTAAGCGTGTAAGCGTTAATCGGGCTTCTCCAGTCACCCGTCACTTTGTTACTTTGTAACTCTGTTACTCTGTCACTTGTTACTCGTTACTTGTAACTATGTCATTTGTCGCTTTTATCTTGTAAGGACTTTAATCTTGTAAGAACTTTAATCTTTAATTTTACTTGTCACTCGTAACCCTATGCGCCTTAGGAACGGTTCTTGTCATAAGCACAAAAAAAAGGGACCGACATCCAAAAAGGACATCGATCCCCTGCTGAGGGTTGTTGGGTGCAGCTTATTCGATAATTTTGAATTTTCCGTTTAGGGCTTTCAACCAGAGCACTTCGTAGGGTTTTAACCGAAAAGACAGAATATGATCGTGCGTATCAAACGTGCGCTTGCTGATTAAATCTCGCCAGTGGTGGTTACCCGGTATCCCCCATTCTCTTAAGTCTGTTTTAATGGAAACAGACTTTGGCGTAACATTTGTAAAAGTTAGAATAATTTCGGTATGATCGTTGGTATAGCGCATTACCGCAAAGACAGAATCCGAGATATTCAGAATTTTCTGAGGCGAATTTGGATGGAAAGCGCGCTGTCGTTTTCTGATTTCCACCAAACGCACCAAAAGACGTGTTACATGGTAAGTGGTTGTTTCGGGATTCTCAAGAGATTTCAGCAGTTCTTTTTTCTTGAGAGTTTTTCTGTTAATGCTGCGAGTTTGCCGTTCTTCCAGAACAAGATCCGCATCGTTTTTCGATCCGATGAATCCGTGCAGATAAATTCCGGGAACGCCCATTAACACAAGGGCGACCGCGCGGGAAGCGACGTAGCGGTTTACCTGCAATTCCATGGGTTCGTCGGCGTCTTCGTTGTTAATGGCGCTAAACCAGGTTATATTTAATTCGTAAGGGCTTAAAGATCCGTCAGGATTGGCGCGGTAAGAGATGAATCCTCCGTGTTCTATCACACGTAAAGCCATCATTTCTATTTCTTGCTGTGTCAGAATCCCCTGAACAGCCATCAATCCGACGCCGTCATGCGAATCCAAAAAATTAAAAAAGGTCGCTTCGTCGGAAACTTTTTTAAGTGTGGCAGCCCATTCGGTTAACTTACGCGCGTTTCCGTTTTGAAAACTATATAAAACCAGCGGCGGCAAGGCAAAATTATAGACCATTTGCGCTTCGTCGCGTCCGTTGCCAAAATATCGTATGTTTTCTTTGTGAGGTACGTTAGTTTCCGTAATAAGGGCAACGTGGGGCGCAACCGCATTAAGAATATCCCGGAACAGTTTAATAATCATGTGCGTCTGTTCCAGATGCACGCAGGAAGTTCCCAATTCTTCCCACAAGTAGGTTACCGCATCCAGACGAATGATATCCGCGCCGCGACGAACATACTTCAAAAGAATATCGATCATTTTAAGTAATACACGCGGATTGTGGTAATTCAAATCGATTTGATCCTGACTGAAGGTCGTCCAGACAAGACGTTTACCGTTCAGGGTATTGAATTCCGTAAGAACCGGCGAGGTTCGCGGACGAACAATCAATCTCAGATGATCGGGCGACAATTCCTGTTTGGTCGAAAAAACTACAAAGAAATTTAAGAATTCCGGGTTTTGATTCAAAAATTCCTGGAACCAGCGGCTTTTAGACGACACGTGATTAAACACGCCGTCGAACATCAGTTTGAAATCTTTTTTTAATTCAAGGATGTCGTCCCAGGTGCCAAGATTGGGATCCACCTCTTCAAAATCCATAACTGCAAATCCGCGGTCCGAAGATGACGGAAAAAAAGGTAAGATGTGTAATAAATTAATAACCCCTCTTAAATAAGTTTCGGTTAGCTCGGCAAGCGTTCTCAGAGGTTTTTGATTCGGCGTTTTTATGAGATCGCCATAGGTGATCAATATGATATCTTTTTCGGTAAACCGATCTTCCGGTCTGAAGTATTTTTCCCATTCAAGCATCAATGGCGATTTATGTGCGTAATACACCTTCATAATTCTTTCTAATTCTGGATAAATATGATCAAGACGCGCCTTACCATAGAGAAAGGTCAATTTCTGCATTAAACGCTGCTGGAAATATTCGGGTATCTGGTAAACTGGTCTGCTATAATCCGGCTCGGAAAGGTGAAATCGCCGTCGATCGAAATGGTCTTCCTGACGCACCATCTATATTCACTCCTTAAAACTGTTTACAGCCTCATCTACTGTTGAAAACGATTTAATGATTTGATTAATGTGAGTTAATTCGAGCAAATCCACTATGGTTTGTTGAGGCGCAGCCAGACGAATATCGCCGTTCTTTGATCGAGTGGCTGCGATTTTTGAAACAATGGCTCCCAAACCACTGGAATCCATATAACGTGTCTTTTCCAAATTCATTACAATTTTGTATCTTCCCTGATTGATAAGTTCCTTCATCAATCGTTTCAATTCCCCGGATATTTCGGATGTTAACCGACGAGGGATATCAATAACAACGATCTCTCCGTTTTCCTGGAAATGAGTCGGAAAATTCATACTATTGTCCTTTTATTATAATTACTTCTATTTATGTTTGTCGTCTGTACATCGCATTCTGTTAAATCAAATAACTGATACAAATTGTTAAAATAACGCAAAAACCGTTATTCTCGAATTATCACCTTTGATAAAATCATCTTTATTCTTCACCGTAATCCCATAAGAATTAAACAATTCGGATAGAAGACGGATTTGTAATCAAGAGTCCGGATCCGCCCGTTATTTATTTTAAAAAATTTTAATTTTTTCTCTTTATTGCGTCCGTCGCCGGAGTTAACACACTTTGATAAAAATTTTCGATATTTTTTTAGGACTTTCACCGTAATTCCGATTCTTTGAGACGTTCTTATTTTATTTTAACGGCTTTTCATTTTACTTTTCTGACCATCATTAACGTAAAATCATCTTCAAGGGATTTTTCTCCCGTATGGTCACGAACCGCTTTGATTATTCTCGCTTCCAAATCCTTAAGCGGTTCTTTCCTGTATTTTAAAACAAGCCCCCTCAATCGATCCAAGCCAAATTCTTCTTCCTTTTCATTCATAGCCTCAACAAGTCCGTCGGTGTACATGACAAGCAATTGGTCTTTTTTAAAAGAAGAATTTTGTTGGTCATACTTCCACGGGAGAATGCCCAAAAAAATTCCGCCCTTGTTTAACAGTGTGAAAGTGCCGTCGATATTCAAAAGAAGAGGCGGATTGTGTCCCGCGTTCACACTTAACAGGGATTGCGTTTCAGGATCAAACAGAGTGCAGAAAAATGTAATAAAACGATCGCTGGTTGTCTGTTTAATGATCAGCTTATTTAAATTTTCAATAATCCAGACGAGTTCGGAAGAGAATTGGAAATATGTTCGGATAGACGCCTGAAGATTGGACATGAGCATGGCGCCGGGAATGCTTTTACCGGAAACGTCCGCCATAATAAAAGCCCATTTGCCGTCGGTTAAAGGGATTACATCGTAAAAATCGCCGCTCATTTCTTTGCAGGGAATATAAGTGGCAGAAATTTCCAGATTCTCTATTTTGGGTAATTCCTGAGGAATGAGAAGCTTTTGGATCTCCGCCGCCACTTTTAAATCGGCTTTAAGGCGCTCCTGTTCAATGGCTTCCTTCAACAGTCTGGTATTTTCGATAGCCAGCGCAGCCTGAGTGCTGAAGGTTAACAATAATTCAAGATCTTTTTCGCTAAACGGCTGGCAATCAAGACGATTAAGAATGGTAACGACGCCTAAAATCCGTTCTTTGTATCTTAGGGGAACACATAAAAAAGTGCGCGTCCTGTAGCCGCTGCGCTTATCAAACGAAGGATCAAACCGCGAATCCTTGTAAGCGTCTTTTATAAGGATGGGCTTTCCGTATTTGGCGACCCAGCCTGAAATGCCCTGCCCTAATTTAATGCGGAATGGTTTAACGCTTTTCGATTTAGGACCTAATGCCACTTTAAACTCTAATTCTTCTCCTTCGGGAGTAAACAACATTAACGATCCCGATTCGGCATGCAACAGATACATGGATTTTTCGACAATATTTTGAAGTAAATTATCCAATGATGTTAGCGATTCAATGGACCTACTTATTTCGTGAAGTGCGCTCGTTTCTTCAATCACCTGTCGCATGCGCCTGGTGGTGCGCTGCAGTTCTTCTTCCAATTCCGAATTTCTTACTAATAGGTCAAATACCTGTGCACAAAGCTCTAAGATCGATAGCCTGGTTTCATCGGTCTTTTCGGTGCCGACGATTAAAAAGTTTCCTTTGCCGATCCGATAAATCCATTGAAATTTGTTCTTTTCCAAAACATTTTTAAGTCTATCGGGAGCGTACTGTATTTCGATATAATTGTCTGCGGAAAATAAGTCCGTTTCATCCAAGAAAAGATCGGAGATTTTATTTTGCTGCAAACCCGAATTGACAATCGGCTTCCAACTTCGTTCTTCCGACTTCATGAATAATGCAATTTCCCCTGACTTCTTTTTTAACCAGGGTTTAAAAGATTTATTGAAAATTGTTTTGTAATCTCTTTTTCGCATTGTTTTTTTCCCGATGCTTTATCTTTGAAAATTAACTCCATTTTTCAGTTTTATCAAATCGAAAACACAGAATTTTGAATTTAATTTAAAATTTTTTGAATAATGTCACTAATTGTCGGAAATACCCTTCATCCAAACGAGTTATTTTTACCCGAATCCGACACACATCAGATCGATGCGCTCTGTGGTTCTAAAGCGAGAGACTTGTCAGAAAGCAGAGAGCAGAAAGCCGTAATGCGTGATGAGTTGCAGGTCGCAAGTGAAAAGGACATGACGAGTAACGGCATAAGTGCCTTAGGGATTATCGAAGGTAAACGCAACGAATAAAGATAATTTACGCTTCCGCTTTATTTAAAAATTTTCGCTGAATTTAATCATTTAACTTTACCGCCTGTCCGGGAGCGCGATAGAGTTTTACCTTACCCTCGATTTCCACAGCCAGAACGGTGACAAAAGGATCCAATTCTTCCTTCGGAACGGTGATCAGAACAACGCCGGGAATATTGTTCCAGGGCGCGCCGCCGCTGATTTTCCATTTTAATTCCTTATTGCTTCCGAGCACACGAATTTTTTTGATCTTATTATGCAATCCTTTCAGGGCTACAAATTCTTTGGGATTATCCAGAACATAAAGATAAATCGTCTGACTGTCCGGAGATAAGGTCGTCGGACCGTAAAAGTGTCCCCAGGGCAAACCGGCGACTGTAGAATAAACCGCTTCTTCATGCTTTTTGATCCAGCCGCCCAGATCTTTTAACCGCCTGACCTCAGGCTCGGGAATGGTGCCGTCTTCTTTGGGACCGACATCCAACAACAAATTGCCTCCCATTCCCAGGCATTCTACGAAAGTCCGGATTATTTGATAGGAAGATTTAAAATTGGTGTCATTGGGCTGCCAGCCCCATGAATCGTTTATGGTCATGCAAAATTCCCAGGGACCGTCCGGCTTGGTGATTGGCACTCCCTGCTCAGGCGTTTTGTAATCTCCGTAACCTCTTAAACGTGAGTTGAGGATAACATCGCGATTGGCGTTTTTAAGCATGGTGCGCAATTCCTTTGCACGCCATTCTTTTGCGGAATGTTCCCAATCGCCGTCAAACCATAGAAGATCGGGCTTGTAATTTGCCGTCAATTCTTTTAACTGCCCCTGATAAAACCTGACAAAGCGTTCCCATGGACTCAACCGCTCCTGACCTTCTCTCGGATAATCATCCGTGGGATAAGGAGCGTTCACTATGCCATTTCTTGGAAAAACCACCGGTTTGTAATCCGGATGCGACCAATCGCACAGCGAAAAATACAATCCCACTTTTAAACCTTCTTTGCGTAAAGCGTCGCTATAGGAGGCGATAAGATCGCGTTTGGCGGGCGATTTTTCAACGACGTTCAAATGACTCAATTTTGTTTGCCACAGGGCAAAGCCGTCGTGATGCTTGGCGGTTAATACCACGTATTTTGCGCCGGCTTCTTTAAATAACTTTGCCCAGGCTTTCGGATCATAGTTTTTGGCGGTAAAACCTTTTGCCTGCGCCATGTAATCTTCGAACGAAATCTGTTTGTGATACATTGACCACGATTCGGAAATTCCTTTTACCGAATAGAGTCCCCAGTGAATAAAAATACCCAATTTAGCATTTTTGAACCATTCCATGCCCTTTGTCCATTCTTTCAATGGACGATCTGGAGCGTTTTGAGCCCGCAAAAAAGGTGTGAGAATAAAAAACAACACAAGTGCAATCGTTAGTTTGTTTTTCATCAATAATTACCCCGTCTTACTGAATCGCATTATCAATTATTTAATAAAAGTTGCGCTTCAAAACAAACTTTTTTTATGAGGACAAAAAAATGAAATGACTGTTTGTAGAATTTTGTCAAAAATTGTTACTAAAAGATTCTGAAACGCGAGTCGAAAAACCGTTTCGTTTAGGTTTAGCGGCGCGGTTCAATATGATTTCTTTAACAATTTTACTTTTTCCCACCAAATTTTGGTCAGCAGCTCTTTTAAGTTCTTATTTGGTTGCGCCGTTGGAGTATCTTTTTTAAGAGCGCTGCTCTGCTCCACGATAATTTTAATGCCTTCCGGACCGGGATACACGTCGGCGGTCAAAAAAATTCCCGCCGCACCCTTTAAATTGTAACCCTTGTGATATCCCTCCTGATCAAAAAGATTTCCGATTTCCATGCCCGGATTCAAACCGTAAAACGAGGTAATACCCAGGATATATTCTCCGGGAGCGCTAAACATGGTATCGGGAATGGTGAGGCTTGTTTTCGTGGTTGAGAGTAAACCAGAATCGAACACTTTTTCAACCGAATCCTTTGTAACGGGATCGTAAATTGTTGAGCCGATGACAAGTTGAATGGATGTTGCTTTGCTTACCTTTTGCCATTTTACCGTAAGCGGTTTGTTTAGCGAATGACGATAAGGATTGCGGATGTTTTTGATCACTGGCGGCGACGGCATCTCCGCTTTACCGGTGGCAATTATTTTGCCGTCGTGTTTTACTTCCAGTTTGTATGAAGTGAAGTAAGTATATGAAAGCCGATTTAAAGTATCGGCGTAAAAAGAAGAAATAAAGGTCGTGTCATTTTGAAACTCAACTCCGTTAACGCGAACCTCCGCGTCAGCCACCGCCTGATTATCTTTATTTATGAATGCGGCGCTGCAACCGGATATACCGCCGAAAGATACAATTTCAACCACGACTTCGTAAGTATTTTCGGGTTCGTTTACCGGCGCGCTTAAAATGGGATCGTTATTTTTTTCTTCGCAGGAATAAAACTGGAACTGCACCGCAATAAGCAAAAGAATAGTAAATGAAAACAAACGCTTGAATATCATATTCACCCCTCTGAACTGAATTAAAACAACTCCGAAACTTAACGAATTTAATTCCGACTTGAACACTGAATAAATACGAATCCCGAACCGCGCCAAAGCGATGCGAACGAAATAACCGACGTTTTAATACGATACCGATAAGCAGTGAGAATAAACCGGAATCTCATCGATATTCGATAGTAGCAAATTTTAATCAGTCAATCAAAAAAATCTGGATCTGTTTTGCAGGATATTTAAGGCGAAAATCAAAAATTGTTTTAATAATACCTGAATTTTTGAAAAATAAACAGGAACCGGAAACCGCTGATTTGTTGAGTTTCCGATTCCGTGAAATCAGAATCTGAATTAATATAATCAATATTATTTTTTGAAACGGTGAGCTATCGCTGAAGAACAACAACATTATCGAACGGGTCAAAACTTAAAATGAATTTTCCTTCCAGAGCCCAGGGACCGATCACGACATTGTCGCAAAGTCCGGTAATTGTATCGTAAAATCGTTTCTGCCAAATCTCAACTTCGGGACGGCGGAACAGGAAAACGCCCAACAGCAGATCGATGTTACTTACATGATATTCATATTCTTTACCGCGGAAGGTCTTTACTTTGGGGATTAACGGTAAGTTGATAAACTGCGCGTATTTTAGTTTTACGCTAATATCTTCGGCGCCTGTTTCAATTATTGCCAAACCAGAAGCGTATCCGTTAATTTGGACCGGCACAAATGCCCACTCGTAGCCGTAAAAGCGAATCTTCGACAAAGAATTATCCCGCGTTTTTGCCAGATCCTCATCAAAACGTTCTTTGCTTCTTAAAACAAATTTATTATTAACAAAATCGATGGTAACAACCCGGTCGCGGATAAAGATGGGATTAAGATTACCGTCAAAGTATTCTTTTCTGGGCTTGGCGAAAAATATGCCTTTTAAATCGGAAATTTTAAAATCACCGAAATCTACCTCAGGAGTCAAAATAAATTTACTTTTTAAACTTTTTTCCACAGAACCGGTTGACGCTTCCGTCTCTCCCCCGCTGTAATGTCCCAATTTGTTTAGTATTTCCGGGTTATGAACCGACCAGCCGGGAGCGTTTCCCGTATCCAGCAATATTTTGTAATTTTTGTTTCC
>JAJRSN010000149.1 GCA_024278715.1 Calditrichota bacterium | reverse complement strand
AAATTTTTAAGAAAATTCCGTATTAAAGGCAGGTAACCCAACCTGCCTTTTTTTATTTGGAGACTTTCAAACTCGGCTGTTGTTGTCTGAACCTTGATTTACTTGATTAAAGGATTACCCTGATTCTTATCATCATTGCTCGCTCATCTGCCTGATTCTGAATTTGCCAATTGCCGAAATCAAGATAAGCTTTAATTGTCGTTACCGTGATTTTTACCTTCAAAGAATTACTAAAATCAAGTTAATCCTGAAAATCCTTTTAATCATGGTTCGAATATTTAATTGTCTGAACCTTGATTTACTTGATTAAAGGATTATCCTGATTCTTATCATCATTGCTCGCTCATCTGCCTGATTTTGAATTTGCCAATTGCCGAAATCAAGATAAGATTTAATTGTCGTTACCGTGATTTTTACCTTCGAAGAATTACTAAAATCAAGTTAATCCTGAAAATCCTTTTAATCATGGTTAGGGCGATTATTTTTTGCTGATAACAGCAGCATTGTTTATTTTAAATTCAACTTTGACAAAAATAATAGCGGGGAATACTTCATGCGCCTAAAAAAAGATCAAAAAGCACAAGCCATTCTTCAAGCTGCCATTAAAATGTTTGCCGAGAAGGGTTATCATCAGACAAAAATAACCGAAATCGCCGATACCGCAAACGTGGCTCACGGAACGGTTTATACGTATTTCAAAAACAAAGAGGATCTGCTCTACAATATGATCTCGAAACTCTGGCAGGAACTAAGTTTAACGCTCGAGGAGATCAGCAATAATGCGAATCTTGATCCCCTGCAAAAGGTTCAGAAAATGGTAGATGCCGTTTTCGATGTTTTTACTTCGGACTCCAGACTGGGACTTGTGGTTATTAAAGAACACAATCAGTTGCGCAAAAAGGGAATGGACGCCTCGGTCGGAGAATACGAACATCTGCTCAATAGTTTCAGCCACACATTTGAACAGGGCGTTGCCGAAGGCTTTTTTGATCCCACCATCGATCCGGACACTTTTCTGCATTTTGTTTTCGGCGGTTTGTCTCAATTAATTCACCGCTGGGCAAACGATCCCCGATCGCTGAATATTCAAAAAGTCAAAGAGCAATCCAAATACTTCGTTCAGCAGAGTCTGATAAAGGGTTAATCCGCCTGTAAATCTTTCACCAGTCCGGCGTATTTCCTTTCGATTCTGAATCCGAAACGATAGAAATACTCCGGGCGGAAAAATCCCGTGGTAACATAGCGGAATTTAGCGTCGTGCATGCGATTAAAAAATTCCCGCATCAGTCCTTCGCTGATTCCCTTTCGCCGGTATTTTTGAGTAACCACAATTTTTTCCATGTGCACGGTTTCCATATTTATCAAAGAATAAAACAGACCTCCGATCACATAACCGCGTTCGGAAACCGCGATAAGAAAGCGGTGATCGGGTTTAAAAACCACCGGTAAATTGGCGTCCAGAAAGATTTTGTGCAGCCTCGATATCTCCTTTGGCGAAATCGGTTTGCGCACATGATATCTTCTGCCGTCGTAATCTTCCAGAGTCACAACCACATCGCTTTGCTGCATGCCGTTGCTGACCGTAGCGCTCAACCATCCGGCTGAATCTTCCGGCTGCAAATGCGGATAACTTAAACGGCTTAAAAAGAAATCTTCTTTTTCCGAAAGGATAAAACGGTTGCGAATTTCCGAAAACAACTGCAAGCGCTGCTCATGCGAAATACTGTAATGATGAATAATCTTTACGATTTCAAGCATCTTTTGACGAATATCCGGCTGAGAATCTTTAAAAACAGTTTCCAGAAAAAATCGGATTCGCACTTCGGGGTAGCGGCTTTCGAATTGCGACAATTGATAGGTTTCGAACAGCTCGTTCAACGTGAATAACTGCGCGGAAAAATCGGCATGCGGATTTAATTCGGACCAGCGCTCAAAACGTTGTATTGCAAAGTAAAGATTTCTGGGAATAAACCCTTCATGCTGCATTTTTTGCAGATACTTTTTCAAATGGCGCTGAAGTACTCCGTAGCGTTCTTTGCCTTCCGATAATTCCTGTATCTGTTCCAAATGGAGCAGCCCTTTTTCTTCGCCTTCCGCATCGAGGATACCGCTGAAAACAAAGTACCAGAAATTATCATGCTTAATAAAGGGATACTCTTCTTCCAGCGGCTGCACAAATTGTTCGATAAAACTCATGATCAAAGAGGGCAAGCCGTCCGAGAGCTTACGGCGGCGGATGGAAAAAATGCGCACGCCGGTGTGGTAATCGTGAGGCGGAATCATAATATTGGAAGGCGATTTATCCTCAATTTCCAGATGATAGCCGGTTCTGCGCCAAAAGCTGACATGGGCGGAAATTCCGGTCCAGATAAAATGGGGCCACAAAATACGCAGACGCTGCACGGTTTCTCTGTCTTTTCTGCGCATCGTTTTTGAGAAATAGGTTTCCAGCGAATCGCCGGGAATGTATTCCTCGGTCCACAAATTCAATTCGCGCCAGTATCCGCCGAACTCTTCCACCAACTTAATTCCCCGAGCGGGCGCGCAGGCATGGATTAACCAATTCATTTCTTCCAGCATTGCCGGAGTGGTCTTGCCGCGCTCCAGATTAATCGCAAAATCGTACCCGCCCTGGAAACGGGTCTGTACCGAAACGCGATACACGCTGTGATCGCTCTCTTCGTGCAAACGGCTGATCCAGACGCCGCCGGGAGGAATATCGTACAAACCGACAAGCATTCCTTCGCCGAACAGGAACAGCGCCTCGCGGATGATGGGCTTT
>JAJRSN010000148.1 GCA_024278715.1 Calditrichota bacterium | reverse complement strand
TTCGATGATCCGGTAAATTTGCACATCATATTCGGAAACAGGTTCTTTGGCGCAGGGACGGAGCAGCAGCACAAGATCGTGTTTATCTACGTGCACTAACTTTTTTTCATCGAATTGTTTAACCTTTTGTCCGAACGCCTGGTCGAGCATTTGCGCGGCAATAAAACGTATTTCGGCATTCGGATGATAAACCCAGATTTTCCGCTTTCCGGAAAAAAGATAGGGCTCCTTTTTAAAGCGAATCGTTTCCAGTTGATGATAATTGTTTTTCAGAAAAGACGATTGCAAATCCTGAATATTGTTGATTATTTCCTGAATCAAACGATCGAAGGTATAAAAGGTCTTTAAATTCACCAGATTGGCGATATTCCCAATAAACGTTTCCAGTTGATTCCGGATTTTACTGCCGCTCATTGAATCCGAGGCTAATTCGTTCAAAGCCCTGCGCAAAGAAACGCGTTTGACTGCCGCCCACTGCAGCAGCTTTTTGTAAAGATGCTCGCCCAGTTCCACGCGAATTAAATTTTCCAGAATAAGGGGATCGGAAGGATCGCGAATCAATTTTAGGTAAAGCAAAAGCCGCTTCATTAAAGGATGGTCGGTAATATTCTTCCCCATTGCCATCTGAAAGGGAATTCGCTCTTTAAGAAGGTAATTTGAAATGCGCTCGCCGATGCGATGAAACGGGTAAAGCACGGCAATATCGCTGTAATCCGCTTGTTCGTTTTCCTGCCAGGTTTTTATTTTGTTAATAATGAACCGGATTTCCTGCCATTCGGTGTCAAAGAAAAACGCCGCTAAATTCGCTTTTTTCCCGGCTACGCTTTGAATACGTTTTTCGGGCTCAATCCGATCGGTGTCCTGCAAAATAATCTGAGCCGTTTCGATGATCGATTGCCCGGAGCGATAATTCTTTTCCAAAAGGAATATCTTTTCGATACGAAAGTCTTTGACGTATTCACGAATATTCTCGGGATTAGCGCCCCGCCATGAATAAATGGACTGATCGTCATCGGCAACGACAAAAATATTGCGGTGCTTTTCGGCTAATTTTTTTACGATTTGATACTGAACGCGGTCGGTATCCTGAAATTCATCGACCATAATCGCCTGATACAAAAAACGGTATTGTTCAAGCACGTCCGGACGTGATTCGAACAAATCTCTGGTCAGCACAAGAATTTGATCATAGTCGATCAATTTGTGTTGTTCGAGATGTTTTTGATATTCATGGAAAACGGAAGAAGAGAATCCGGGAAGAGGTTTATTTTTTAAACGATGGTTGGAAATGGCTAATAAAATGCCTCTTACCTTTTTATGAGGGTCCGAAATTGCGCGGCGTTTTAAAATTTCCAGAACCAGATTTTGCTGATACTCGCCGTCGCAAACCGAAAAAAAAGGATGCAAATTCGCCGCCGAATGGTTCTTGCGGAGAACATTCAGGCAAAAAGAATGGAAGGTGCCGCAAAAAACTTTTTCCGCTCGTTCGTTTAAAGCCTGAGACAAACGCTGTTTAATTTCATCGGCTGCCTTGTTGCTAAACGTTAAAGCCAAAATTTGTTCGGGAGGGATTTGGTATTTTTCGATGGAATAGATTATTCTGGCGATAATGGTGCGCGTTTTACCGGTACCGGGTCCGGCAATAAGTAAAATCGGCTGACGCGGAGACTTGACAGCCTGAGACTGATCCTGATTGAGCTGTTGAAGAAGTTTATTGTAATCCATTCAAGATAATTTCAAACCCGGTTATTGGTTTTTCAAAAAGGCGCCCAATTTGCTAAAAGCAACTTCAAACCAGCCGCTGTCCCTGAATGCCTTAAATCGTTGACGACTGGCATTGAGCTTTTGATCGTTATACACCTCTGCAAAATCTATTACCAGCGGATAACGACGGGCTTCTTCCAAATTTACGGGATCGTGCAAAATCAAAACATCCGACGCCTCGGGAACGCTTCTTGTGGTTATAACCACCGGCTCTTCGAAATGTTGTCCGTTCTCGTTATTCTCAAAAAAAGTAATGTGCGGAATAAAACTGTCGGGCTTCCAAACCCATAAGTCTCTGTTAAGCTGAAGCGCTTTGCTTCGTTCTTTAACGAAAACATGAATCCGTTTGCCCTGCAAATACAGCTTTTCAATAATATCGCAGATGTAATGATTCTTTTTATCGATAGACAATTCAACAAATAAAACCTGCTGCATATCCTATAACAATTTCCCTATTTCCAAACGAATATCAAATGTCGAATGATTCGATTTACCGGCAAATTTATCATTGAATTTGATGAATCTGTACTGTAAACGCAAGCCTAAAAAATACTGGCTTTCCAAAGCGATATCCACGCCGCCCGCGCCATATCCGCTTAAGCCGAACCGATATTCATCCTTTTTTCTCTTGTCTTCCGGGAAATTAATGCCATAAACCGGACCGACGGCGACAATAACAAACGGACGCAATGAATCGTCAACATCATAAGGCAACAGCCGTTTTTTAAGCGTAACCATTAAATCCATCATATAGGCATTGTTTTCTTTGTTGATGGTCATAGGCAGCCCGGTCCAGGGGTCAATCACGTCAATTTGATTTTCGTCTCTCAGAAGAAAGATATCGCTTTCGACGCCGACATGAAAAAATCCTTTTAACGGAACTGAATAGAATCCGCCAAAACCGGTGCCGAGTTCCACAACGCTGAAAGCTACGCCGCCCTGTTTGGAAACCTGAGGTTCAGGATCTTTTAGCAGATACTTTTCGTATTGGGCAAATATCTGCAAAGGGATAAAAATTATTATTAAAATAATCCATCTATATTTCAAAATTAACCTCCTTACTTCAAATTACATTTTTTTAATCCAGATGGTCAATTTGAAGTTCCTGAGAATTTAACATTTTTTAAGGCTATAGTTTTGATTTTTCTATTATAAAGGTTATATCCTTTATAACATACTTATATTCCATCGGGTTTTAACCTAAAATGTTAACCTTTTAACATATTTTAAATTTTTGCCTAATAAAATGTTAACCGTTTTGCAGAAACAAAAAAACCCTTTCCTGAAAAAGAAAAGGGCTTTATTTGAAAATTTTACTTTACAAAGCATCAACGAAACATTGCCTTAATCGCACCCCAGGTGCGGTAAATATCGGAAATACTTGGATGAACAATCAGCGAAGTTTCGTCAAGAACCTTATTTTCTTTATCCACCGCACGGACTTTATAGAAGAATACCGAAATGTCTTTGAACATGACGTTTCGGTCGGTAAATTCATATTGCGAGCCCGCGCCTTTAGGCGTTATGCGCTCCAATTCCACATAATTGGCGTCATCATTAGACCGCAGTATTACAAATTGAGCGACGCCATCCTCCGAACGCGTAATCCAGGTGATTTTTACCTGATTACTGCCGGGCATAGCGGAACACTCGACAAAAACATTATCCGCAATAACTAATGAAAATGCCGTGAGAAGTATAAACCAACTGATTATAAAACGACGCATGTTACGCCAACTTAAAATTAACTATCATTGTTAAAATATAAAACATTATTTGATAATGTCAAGATTTTTTTTGATTTGTATTTGATTCACATCCGGAATTGTCGGATATATTAATGCCAGGGAATCCGATACAAACCCCACTCTGTAAATCGTTATTTCAATGTATGATGCCACCCTCACGCTGACGGAATCGCTTTCCTGAAACACCTTCAGCGGCAGGTAATTCCCTTTTACTTCCTTAAGATGAATCACGCCCCTTACCAACAGATCGCTATTCAGTTTTAATCTTTGATTCGGAACAATAACCGTTACCTGCTGCGTTTTTTTATCGACCTTAAGCACTGCTCCTTTAATTTCCAAATCGCCCGAAGTTAAAGTGACGTTGGCATTTCGTTTGACATAATAGATTTGCCCCGGAGAGAGCGCGGCTTTTAATATCAGGTTTTCCCTGTTTTCAATCGTTAAAATAACCGAACCTTCGGGAATGGTGTCGTTCAGTTGATAATTTATTTCGCTGATTCTTCCCTTAAGAGGGGCAAAGAAATCAATCGGCGTTAAATTGGCTCTTTTACCCACGGTCCACAAACTCATAAGAAAATCACCTTTTCGCACTTCATCTCCTTTTTCAACCAACAAAGAGATCAATCTTGACCTTCTGGATGCGGACAGGTCCATTTTTTGCCAGGCGACCAATTTGCCTTCAATGGGAATATCAACGGGAAAACGATTTTTAATTAATGTGTAAGATTCCCATGAAGCGCCGGCTTTTTGGCTTCCGGCGTCTGTTTTATCCCGCTGCTGACAGGAAATTAAAAACAAAACAAGAAGCAGATAAAAAAT
Organism: Calditrichota bacterium; assembly: GCA_024278715.1. Classification (GTDB taxonomy): domain Bacteria; phylum Calditrichota; class Calditrichia; order Calditrichales; family Calditrichaceae; genus Caldithrix. The sequence continues at coordinate 4,680 of JAJRSN010000148.1, read as the reverse complement.
CGGGACAAAAACTCTCATGATTAAAATCTCTTAATTTGAGGAACGTTCACCATTAATATAATGAAACTTTGATACTTGTTTCCAGCAAGACCGCAAATACAAACAAAAAAACTTAAAATCCTTAACCCCTTCTTGCTTTTACTAAAATAAACATCTAATTTGAAAGGCTTTTAAAAGAGAACCATTTATGTCAGGAGATTGTTATGACAAATTACGACATTGCCATTATTGGTTCGGGACCGGGCGGATATGTAGCCGCGATTCGCGCCGCTCAATTAAATTTAAAAACCGCTTTGATCGAGCGCGACCGTTTAGGCGGAATTTGCCTCAATTGGGGATGCATCCCCACCAAAGCGTTGTTAAAAAGCGCCGAACTGTTCGATGAGATCAATCATGCCAAAAGTTTCGGCATTAAGGTCGAAAACGCCGAAATCGATTTTACCTCCGTAATTCGGCGCAGCCGACAGGTAGCCGACCTGAATTCCAAAGGCGTCGAATTTTTAATGCGCAAAAACAAAATCGATGTCTTTTCCGGCTCCGCCCGATTTAAGGATAAATCAACTCTGGAAGTAACCGATTCAAAGGGCAAATCGCAAACCCTTTCGGCGAAACACATTATTATCGCCACCGGCGGCAAGCCCAAATCTCTTCCGGGTGTTCGGATTGACGAACAAAAGATCATCAGCAGTAAAAAAGCCATGACGCTTGACAAAAAGCCCGAATCTCTGGCGATTATCGGCGCCGGAGCCATTGGCGTTGAGTTTGCCTATTTTTACAATTCCATAGGTACAAACATTACGATCATCGAAATGTTAGATCACATTCTGCCCTTGGAAGACAAAGAAATAGCCGCTGTTTTGGAACGCAGTTTCAAAAAACGGAAGATCGCGATCCATACCTCCGCCATGGTCACAAAAGTTGAAACGGAAAACGAAGGCGTGAAAATTCACATCAAAAAAGGCGAAAAAGAAGAAGTGATTTCGGCTGAAAGGGCTTTGCTGGCTGTCGGCATTCAAGGCAATATCGAAGGGCTTAATCTTGAGGCTATCGGCGTTGAACACGAAAAAGGCTTTATTAAAATCGACGACCGCTATCAAACAAATGTTGAAGGCGTTTATGCCATCGGAGATATTATTGGAGCACCTCTTTTGGCGCACGTCGCTTCCCACGAAGGTATTGTGTGCGTGGAAAGAATTGCCGGTCTGGAACCTCGTCCGGTGGATTACAAAAATATTCCCGGCTGCACCTATTGCCAGCCGCAGGTGGCGAGTATCGGTTTAACCGAAGAGCAGGCTCGAGCCGAAGGTTACGAAATAAAAGTCGGTAAATTCCCTTACACCGCTTCCGGCAAAGCAAGAGCCATCGGAGCGCGGGAAGGACTGGTAAAACTGATTTTCGACGCCAGATACGGCGAACTGTTAGGCGCGCACATTATCGGTTCGGAGGCGACCGAACTAATCGCCGAACTGGGGATCGCCAAAACACTGGAAACCACGCCCGCGGAATTGTTCCATACCATTCACGCCCATCCGACGCTTTCCGAAATGATTATGGAAGCGGCAGCCGACGCAGAAGGACGGGCTGTTCATCTCTGATTTTTTTAAAAATTAACGGGAAATTCAGGAATAATTTTTCAACCGCGCTCGTTAGATGTTTCCTGTTAATTAATTGTTTTAAAAAATTGAAAGGAGATGAATTATGTCTATTCAAGTGGGAAAACCCGCACCGTTATTCAAAGCCACGGCTGTAATGCCGGATAATTCGTTCAACGATAATTTTAAACTTGAAGATTACCGCGGCAAATACGTGGTGGTCTTTTTCTGGCCTTTGGATTTTACCTTTGTGTGTCCGACCGAAATTCTGGAATTTAACAAATTTTTGCCCGAGTTCGAGAAACGCGGCGTACAAATAATCGGCGTTTCGACCGATTCTCATTTCAGCCATTTAGCCTGGAAAAACACCGATCTTAAAGACGGCGGAATCGGTAATGTTCAGTTTCCTCTGGTTGCCGACTTTACCAAACAGATCAGCCGCGATTATGGCGTTTTGATCGAAGAAGAGGGCGTTGCTTTGCGCGGCTCTTTTTTGCTTGACAAAGAAGGCGTTTTGCAGCATATAGTGATCAATAATCTGTCTCTCGGCAGAAATATTAAAGAGATGATTCGTATGGTTGACGCGCTCAAACATTTTGAGAAATACGGCGAAGTTTGTCCGGCTGACTGGGAAGAAGGCAAAGAAGCGATGAAGGCTGATCCCCAGGGAGTAAAAGATTATCTCAGCAAACACGCCGATGAATTCAAATTGTAAATCACGTTCTATTTAAACGTACAACAAAGGCGCGGTGTTTTCAACATCGCGCTTTTTTTGTTTAGCGCGCAACGGATGTTCCCGTGAAAATTCCGCTTCTTTAAACGCGCCCCGTTTTTTCGGCAATTTAGATCACAAAACATCAAAATTCTTGCTTTATTCGCCGCTTTGTCCGAAATATTCCCCTTTTTACTTATCTTTTAATAGACATTAAGTTTAACATTTGTTATTTTTACAGCGGTTAAAAAAATTTGAGTTCTGCAAAATGATGCGTCGGAATGTCATTCCGAGGAGCTTGCGACGAGGAATCCCTTGTTTATTTTAAGGATACAAATTTCAATAAAATGGTGCCTCTTCATTTTGCAGAATTCCGGTTAAAAAACAAGAAAGGAGCATTACAAATGGTGTTCGATTTAGATATGATTAAACGCGTCTATTCCACCCTGCCTGGTCGTATTGACGCCGCCCGTAAATTGCTGAACCGTCCGCTCACTCTTGCGGAAAAAATTTTGTACGGACATTTGTTTGAGGGAGAGCCGAAACAGGCTTACGAAAGAGGCAAAGCCTATGTTAATTTTGCGCCGGATCGCGTTGCCATGCAGGATGCGACCGCACAAATGGCGTTACTCCAGTTTATGATGGCTGGTAAAGACAGGGTTGCAGTTCCCAGCAGCGTGCACTGCGATCACCTTATTCAGGCTAAAGTGGGAGCGGAAACAGATTTAAAATACGCTCTGGACGTTAATCGCGAAGTTTACGATTTCATGGAATCCGCTTCCAAAAAATACGGCATCGGCTTCTGGAAGCCGGGCGCCGGAATCATCCATCAGGTTGTTCTCGAAAATTACGCATTTCCCGGCGGAATGATGATCGGCACCGATTCACACACGCCCAACGCCGGGGGATTGGGAATGGTCGCCATCGGCGTCGGCGGCGCAGATGCGGTTGATGTGATGGTTGGTATGCCGTGGGAATTGTTATTTCCAAGACTTATCGGCGTTAAATTAACGGGCAAGCTTAGCGGCTGGACATCGCCGAAGGATGTGATCTTAAAGGTCGCCGGCTTGCTTACCGTAAAAGGCGGAACCGGATATATTGTCGAATACTTCGGACCCGGCGCCAGAGAAATTTCCGCTACCGGAAAAGCAACCATCTGCAACATGGGAGCCGAAATCGGCGCCACCACTTCCACCTTTGGTTACGACGACATGATGTCCGAATATTTGCGAATAACCGGTCGCGAAGAAGTGGCTGACATGGCAGACGAAATTAAGCAATACCTGACCGGCGATCGGGAAGCTTACGAAAATCCCGAAAACTATTTCGACAAGGTCATTGAAATTAATTTATCGGAGCTGGAGCCCCACGTGAACGGACCGTTTTCTCCGGATCGCGCCTGGCCTATTTCTCAATTAGCGAAAGCCGTTAAAGAAAACGACTGGCCCGAAGAGGTCGAAGTCGGCTTGATCGGTTCCTGTACCAACAGCTCTTACGAAGACATCACGCGCGCCGCTTCGGTGGCACAACAGGCTATTGACAAAAAGCTGAAAGTCAGGGCTGATTTTACCGTTACTCCAGGTTCGGAACAAATACGCCAAACCATTGAACGGGACGGTTACATCGATATTTTCAAAAAGATCGGCGGCAAAGTGTTGGCAAACGCCTGCGGTCCCTGTATCGGGCAATGGGCGCGCGCCGATGTGGGCGATCGTAAAAACACAATAGTAACCTCGTTTAACCGCAATTTTGCCAAACGCAACGACGGCAATCCCAACACCCATAGTTTTGTCACTTCGCCGGAGCTTGTAACCGCTTTAGCCATTGCCGGAAAACTTACTTTTAATCCTTTAACCGACACGCTGATAAACGAGGACGGCGAAAAAGTTAAATTGCAAGAACCAAAAGGCATGCTGTACCCTCCCAAGGGATTCGAGGTAAAAGACCGCGGATTGATACCTCCCGTGGAAAACGGCAAAGACATCAAGATTGTAATTGACCCGAAATCAGAACGGCTGCAAAGGTTAGAGCCTTTTGAACCGTGGGACGGAAACAACATAACCGGAATGAGGGTCTTGATCAAAGCCAAAGGCAAATGTACCACAGATCATATTTCTCCCGCGGGACCCTGGCTGAAATTTCGCGGACACCTCGACAATATTTCAAACAATCTGCTTATCGGCGCGGTGAACGCGTTTAACGGTCGCACCAACGCCGTCAAGAACCTGCTCACCGGCGAATACGGTCCCGTTCCCGAAGTGGCGCGCGCTTATAAGGCAAAGGGCATTCCCACAATTGTTATCGGAGACGAAAATTACGGCGAAGGCTCTTCGCGCGAACACGCCGCCATGGAGCCGCGGCATTTGGGCGTGCGTG
>JAJRSN010000147.1 GCA_024278715.1 Calditrichota bacterium | reverse complement strand
GCATCGGGTGGGCGTGAATTTTCGTTTTTCGTTATTTAAAGAAAAATCATGGACCAAATCGGAGCCAGTGGGTTTATTAACTCCTCCGGACAGAGTTTACGCCTTTGTCCAAAGCGATAAAATAAAGATCGAATGGTCGGATGTGCCCGGAGCGCAATACAATATTTATGTCCGAAAAAGCAATGACAGTGAGTGGAAAAAAGTTTATTCCCGACCGTTATGGGCGCACGAAGCCATGTTCGTAAAGCCCAAAGCGCCGTTCACTATCGACATTGCCGTTACCAGCGTGGTCAACGGCAGAGAAAGTTCCTTTTCAAGAATTGTCACGGTGGAAATCAAATGAGAATGCAAAATAAAAAATTGCTGTTCGGAATAATAGGGGTTGTTTTGGTTTTAAGCCGGTTCCTTCCGGCGCAAACCAATCATTGGACTCTTAAATGGAATAACAATACCGAAGACGACATGTATTTGTATCGCGTTTTTAAAGGGACGTCTCCCCAGACATTGGCGCAAATAGACAGCGTTTATTACCCGGATTCCACCTATCAGGATTATCAGATAAAAAAAGGCGAAATTTATTATTATGCGCTTAAAGCCGTCGATTTTTCGTTGAACGCCAGCCCGTTTTCTGACCTTATTTCCGGCGCAATACCCAAAATATCGAATTTCCCCGCTCAGTTGGAATTGCCGTCCGATACTTCGGTTGTTTTTGCGTTGGACGATTACGTTAATGATCCGGATCATCAGGATCAACAATTACAATGGACGGCAAGCGGATATAATCAATTAGAAGTTTCGATCAATCCGACAACGCGCCGCGCTTTAATCCAAACGCCGAGTAACTGGAACGGATCGGAGAGGATTAATTTTAAAGTGAACGATCCGAACGGATTTTATGACGTGGCGAGCGTTTTAATAACCTCCCGCTACGCGGAACAGCCTCCCGTGTTCGCAACAATTCCCAAACAGGAAACAAAAGAGGATACTCCGATAGACATTGCTCTTTCTCAATATGTTCGGGACGCCGATACCCCGAAGGACAGTCTGAAATTTTCCGCGAAGCAGCCCGACCATTTAACTTTGCAGGTCAAAGACAGTATCCTGAAAATAATACCCGAAAAAGACTGGTACGGGGAGCAGGATATTCGAATTTATGTTCACGACCAAACCGGATTGGCGGATAGCACTCAATTTAAACTTGTGGTTCAGGCGGTAAATGATCCTCCTATTCTTAATAAGCTGCCAAACGTCAGGATGAATCAGGATACCACGGTAATCATTGATTTAAGCCCCTATGTTTATGACGTGGATAATTCCAAACAAGATATGACCTGGGAATTTTCCAACCATCCGCATCTGACTCTGGATTATTCAAAAAAGGAACAAAAGCTAACCTTAAAAAGTCCGTCCGACTGGTTCGGCTTTGAATACATAGTATCAAAAGTCACGGATCCTTCGGGAGCTTTTGACGCCGATACTCTTGTGGTTCAGGTTGTTCGGGTAACTTACGCCCCCCAAATCAGCTCTATTCCCGAAATTCGTTTTAATGAGGATGAATCGATCGATCTTGAATTGAACGATTATGTGAACGATCAGGACACGCCTTTGCCCAATCTGTTCTGGGAAGTAAAAGGAAACGACTTTGTTCACGTGTCGATCGATTATGAGCATAAGCGCGCAACTTTCAGCAGCAAAGCCGACTGGTTCGGGAGCGAGCAATTCTGGTTAAAAGTAACAGATCCCGATCAATATTCGGACAGCACACAGATTACCGTTACCGTGCTGCCGGTTAACGATCCTCCGGTGTTTAAAAACTTTCCTGTCATCGATCTTTCGGTTACAAATCCCAGGTCCATACCTTTTAAAAATTACGTGCAGGATATTGATAACGATGCCGGCTCGTTGTATTTAAGGGTTCTCAGCAGCGATTCCGTCAAAATTACCATCGGCGAGGACAATGTTGAATTCAAGGCTGGTGAAAACTGGTACGGAAGCGAAAAGGATCGTTTGATTGTTCAGGATCCCGCCGGAGCGAGCGATACCACGGAGGTTCTGGTTTATCGGCAGAATCTGGAGACGGCTCCCAAAATCATCGATCTGGATACATTGCATATTGCCGAGGATCAGCAGAAAAATCTGGAGTTAAATTCGCGCGTTACCGATCCGGATAATTCGGACGAAGAGATAAGCTGGAATGTTTTTCCGTCGCAAAATATTGCCGTTCAGCTCGACCCTGTCGCCAGAAAGGTAACTCTGCAGCCCGGTCCCGACTGGTTCGGCGAAGAAAACATCGTATTCAAAGCCACCGATCCGCAGGGAAATTTTGATTTCGATACCTTGCAGGTATTTGTATTGCCGGTAAACGATCCGCCGGTGTTAAAACCGATTGACGATTATACTATGCTGGCTGGCACCTACTTTACGCTTGATTTGAGAGACTACCTTTACGATGCCGACGGCTACGATGATCTTGTGAGTATTGAGCTTTTTAATGATCCGCACAGCTTTATCGGATATTACCTGACGGAAAACGGCTTGCGGGCTACCTTTTTTGCGCCGCGCGGCTTTCACGGAAAAGAGACTTTTATGATTCGGGCTACGGATCGCGCCGGTGCGCAGGCGGTGACTATTTTTGTGGTTCAGGTTATTGCCAGTAGTCTTGCTTCGGGTGTGCAGGTGCATCCCTTCGGAAGCGGCGACGTGATTTACATGGATTGGAAAACCCGAATGCCGACCATGGATCGCCTGGAATACAGTTTGGATTGGAGCTTTGATCAATCAACGCCCAGGGAACAGACGTTCAACACGACCCATCATTTTGTGTTGAAAAATTTACAACCCAATAAAACATATCATTACAGAGTTGTTTCGCTTGACGAAAACGGAAACGTGATCTACAATCCCGATTCTTCTTTTGCGACCGGTTCGATTGTAAGCGGAGTAAACGTTTTTCCGATTCCCTTTCGCGTAAACGATCCCGCGTCCGGCGACGGAATCTATTTTACCAATATGAAGGAAGATGCGACAATTTATATTTACAATCTGTTGGGAGAACCGGTCTTTAAAAAAGAAAAGGCGGGACCGATTTTTATGTGGGATTTGAAAAACGATCACGGCAGAATGGTTCATTCCGGCGTTTATTTGTATCTTGTGGACAATAGCGGCAAAAAAAACCGCGGTAAACTGATTATAATACGGTAATTCCTTCTTCCAAATAAAATTATCTCTCTTTAGTTGCATAAGTCACAAAGCCATTTTTTTGAAATGTGTATTATGCACAAAAAATAAAACAGCAAGAACATGTTATGTATAATGGTATTGTAGCAATCGATGATCACGGACTGAAAAAAGAGTGTTCCGAAATTTTATCGAAATTCGAAACAATTAATGTGGATTTTATTGACCATACAGATGAAATAGACGCGGATGTTGCCTTTAATTCTCTGTTCTTTCTTACAAATAAACTTTCCGACAATAATTCGGCGGTGCTTAAATTATTGGAAAGACAATTCCCGAATTTTCCAGTGATTTTTTACAATCATTCTCTTATGCTTTCCGAAACTTCAATAAATCTGCCGCGGAAGAATCTGTATTTAGTGGTGGGAATGGAGCGTAAGGAACATCTGAAGAAACTTATCCGCAGGCTGGTGAACGGGCACTGGCGAAGAATTCCTTACGAAGAGTTGGGAATTGATTTTGACAAGCTTTCTCCCAGAATGAAGCGGGTAATGCAATACATCGAGACGAATGATTTGCAAAAGTGTGATATTTTCCACCTTTCCGATTATCTGAATATTACGCCGGGTTATTTTAGCCAATTGTTTAAAATTGAAATAGGCCAATCGTTCCGCGGATTTATGCAAAAAGTTATCAACTATTACGAAAATTTGTTATTTTTGGAATGGGGGCTGGAAGTCAAAAATGTTTCCAAATTGTTGGGATACAGCGAAATTTCGAGTTATAGCCGGTCTTTTAAAAAACGCAAGGGACAATCTCCCAGAGCGTACGCCAAATTAAAAACCCGGGCGGAATAAAACGGATCTTTTAACACCTTTTAATCGTTAAGCATGTAATTTTAATAATGACAAAGAGATTCCATGAAAAACATTTTGACCGTTGATGTTGAGGAATGGTTTCATCCCGAAGCCCTTCAGCATTTATTCCCTGTCGAACGATGGAAAGAACAGCCCGCGCGGGTGGAGCCTCTTGTTGACCGTTTACTGGAGTTATTTGCGAAATTCGACGCGCGCGCGACTTTTTTTGTTTTGGGCTGGGTGGCTGAGCAGCATCCGAAACTCATTCGCCGTATTGTTGAAGCCGGGCACGAGGTCGCGTCGCACAGCTATGGTCACCGGATGGTCACGAAAATGAAGCCCGCCGAATTCAGAGAAGATCTGCAGCGCTCGGTTCAAATATTGCAGAACATTACCGGCAAAAAAGTGTCGGGATTCCGCGCGCCGACCTTTTCCATTACCAGAGAAAATCTGTGGGCGTTTGATATTTTGACGGAATCCGGGCTGCTGTACGATTCTTCCATCTATCCGATATGGCACGACCGCTATGGAGTTCCGGATGCCCCGAGAACGACATTTATTGTCGAAGGAAGCAACGGTTCGGGCATTTATGAATTTCCCATGCCGACGTTAAGGATATTGGGTAAAAATTTTCCTTTTGGCGGCGGCGGATATCTACGCATCTTTCCGCTGAAGTTTACGACTTTCGCCATTAAAAAATTCAATCGGCGGGGATTCCCGGCGATTATCTATATGCATCCCTGGGAATTCGATCAGGATCAGCCGAAATTAAAACTGGGCAGATTGCGGGAATTTAGACATTACGGCAATATTTCAAAGAATATTGATAAATTAAGCCATCTCCTGAAAACTTTCGAATGGGTTGGTTTTGCCGATTATCTGAAAATTTTGCGTGAAGATAAAAAACTCCCGATAAAAAAACTAAACCTTCGGGCAGTTTAAACCGATATATTAGTAAGTGATTTTAATAGTAACGGGGAAATATCCATGAGTGAGACAAGACATGTTTTAGTTGTTGACGATGAACAGGAAGTTCGCGATACATTGTACAGTGTATTAAAGAGTTTGGATTATGTGCCCCATGTGGCGGCAAGCGGAGCGGAGGCATTGGAGATTATTAAGAAAGAACCGATTGATGTTGTTTTGTCTGATCTTTATATGCCCGAAATGGACGGGATCGAATTGTTGAAAAAAGTAAAAATGTTGAACAATAAAGTCGTGTTTCTGATGATTACCGCCCATCCCACTATAGAGACTGCCGTGGAGGCAATAAAAAAGGGCGCCTACGATTATTTGACCAAACCGTTCCATATCGAAGAAGTCCGTTTGAAGATAAATCGGGCTCTGGAGCGCAAAGGAATGGCAAGCTCCCTGAAAACGGCAAACGGCATCATCTGGGCGTTGATATTTTCGATTCCTTTGTGGTTAATCCTCGGAATCGTTCTGGCAAGATTGTTGAAGTAAAACCGCTTAATTTCTTTTTCCTTCTTTTAAAATGTAATTTATCCGAGCATTCAGTGAATTCCCTCATCCGTATAGCATTCTCATCGGGCAGGATTATTTGATTCCTGTTTATCTCTTCGGTAGGATTCGCGGGGGCATTTCCCGAACGCTAACCGGAAAAGCGCTCCTGTGGAAGAATAGCAAAAAAATCTTTATCTTTTGCTAAAAGAATTTGTTAAAATCAATTCTAAAAATTCAGGAGGCGAAAATGGCGCTAAGCGCGGTTCACGGATGGATTGAGATTTCTTCCGGCGGTTTCAATGATATCATCGACATTACACCTCAGGTGCGGAAATTTGTACGCGATAAAAAACTGAAAGAGGGGCAATTGCTGATTTTTATCAACGGCTCCACTGCTGCGATCAGCACCGTTGAATACGAGCCCGGTTTATTAAAAGACATTCCCGAAATGATGGAAAGAATCGCGCCGATGAATCGTCGTTATCACCACGACGATACTTGGCATGACGGAAACGGTTACGCCCATCTGCGCTCGACCTTAACCGGAACTTCATTTACGGCGCCGGTAATTGACGGAGAGTTGATATTGGGAACCTGGCAGCAGATTATACTGATCGATTTCGACAATTCGAGCAGACACAGACGGGTTGTTTTGCAGTTTGTCGGAGAAACGGAATAGTCGCCGGATTCAGGGTTTTTCCGCCAAAAAGATAGCACGGCGCGGTCGCGGATAGCCCTCGATGGTCAGTTGATCGTTTTTGGGATGTAAAAAATCGGGCAGCGATTCGAACCGCATCCAGTTTGTGCGGCGTTGTTCCTGAATTGTGGTCAAACTCACATCGATCAGGCGAATATTTTTAAATCCTGTTCTTTTAAGCCATGATTCCAGAGTGAGGCAGGAGGGAATAAACCAAACATTGCGCATTTTGGCGTAACGACCCTCGGGAACAAGCGCGGCTCCCTTTTCGCCTTCGATAATCAGTGTTTCAAGAATTAATTCCCCCCCGGCGCGCAGCAGACCCCGCAATTCAAACAGATGATCAAAAGGAGAACGGCGGTGATAAAGCACGCCCATGGAAAACACCGTGTCAAAACATTGAAGGTTGGCGGGTAAATCTTCGGCAGCCAACGGCAATACCTGAATTGAAGGATCGTTGACGTATTTTTGCAGGGCGGCAAACTGCGCCACATATTTCAAATAGGGATCGATTCCCATGACAAGACGCGCCCCTGCGCCGCGCATGCGAAAACAATGATAGCCGTTTCCGCTGCCAACGTCCAGAACCAGTCGCCCGCCAAGCGGTTGAATGTAATCTTTTAAACGGTTCCACTTCCAATCCGATCGCCATTCCGTATCGATAAAAATATTGAAAATATTGAACGGTCCTTTTCGCCAGGGATGCAGCCTGCGCAGCAATTGTTCGATTCTTTGCCGGGTCGGAGCGTCCATATCGCTTTGGCGACCGATTTCAACGGCATCCGCGTTCAAGTTTATGACCGAAGGTTTAACAGAAGGCAGGGAATTGATAATTTGCTCCCATTCAAGCAGGTCGCTGTTGGCGGACGGATCGAGCGCTTTTTTTATTTGTTTGGGAAGCAGGTTCTTCCACGATTCCGGAACAGCGGATTCCGAGCGTAAAATGTCAAAAAAACGGCTGTAATCGATCATTTGACTGCCACCATGGAAATGAAGTTGAAGTATTGATACCATTGATAACATCGGTTGAATCCGATTTCAAGCAAGCGGGAAAGGTGGGTTTCCGGCGTTTCCGGGATTAAGACATTTTCCAGAGCGGTGCGTTTTTGACTTATTTCCAGTTTGCTGTAACCGCGGGCTTTTTTAAAAGAAAGATGCATTGCTTCCTGAAATTGCTGTTCTTCGGGATCGGGAAATACAATTTTTTCGGAGATGATTAAGATACCGCCGGGCAGCATTCCTTCGTAAATTTTTTGTAAAGCCCTTTTCCGTTCGGACGGATGAATAAATTGCAGCGTGTAATTAAGAACTACTACGGAGGCGCGGTTAATTTTTACGTCTCTGAAATCGGCGCAAATCAATTGCACGGGCACAGTTGAATTATTTTTAAGCAGATACTTTTGGCTTTCTTTGGTCATGGCAATCGAATTATCGATGGCAAAAATCGTGACATTCGGAGCTTTGATTGCCCGCCTCATGGCAACGGCAGCCGCGCCGAGCGAGCTGCCGAGATCATAGCAATTGCTGTCCGGTTGAACATGAAAAGCGGTGAACAATCCGATGGCTTGCAAAATTTCTTCGTAGCCCGGCACCGAACGTTTGATCATATCCGGGAAAACTCTGGCTACATTTTCGTCAAATCTAAAACCGCCTATTTGTTCAAGCGGATTGGCGTAAATATTGTCTTTAAGCGGTTTTTTGTCGTTCATCTTCATTCTCTTTTATTCCGATTGTAACGGATTCAAATATAGCAAAAAACGGGGCAATGAACAAAGGTCGTGACGCGTGACGAGTAACAAGTTACATAGTGACAAAGTTAAAAAGTGACAAGTGACGAGTTACGAGTGGCAGGTAAGATTAAAGATTAAAGTTCTTACAAGATTAAAGTTCTTACAAGATTAAAGTTCTTACAAGATTAAAGTTCTTACAAGATTAAAGTTCTTTCAAGATTAAAGTTCTTTCAAGATTAAAGTTCTTTCAAGATTAAAGATAAAAGCGACAAGTGATAGTTATATAGTAACAAGTAACCAGTGACAAGAACGTGACTCGTAGTTTGGAGAGGCACGCTTAACTAAAAAAGTTACGAGTAACCAGTGACAAGTTTCAAAGTAAAATTGTACACCAAGCTAAAATGAAGAAGCACGCTTAACCCTTATACCCTTAACGCTTAACGAAAAGTGACAAAGTAGATTGAAGAGGAAAATCGTAAATCCCAAATTAAATATAGAAATTAGAATTTTAGCTTCATTTTAATGACATTTGATTAAATGTCGATAATCATTTATACGCATTACGCATTACGCATTACGCATTACGCATCACGCATCACACATTACGATGATCGGAGAAGTCGCTTATCGAATAACAAACCGGCAAAAGAGTGACTTATGACACGCAATGAATATTTCTATTTGTATATTTTTTCAGAACTATTTATATTAAAAATCGGTTAAGATGAAGTGATTCTTCACTAAAAATGTTTAATTCTGGCTTGAAGGCTACCGTCAGAAAACTTCTTTATTATGAAAATAAGGTAACATGTTTGTTGAAAAACTTAGATGATTTTTCAATTTATTTCTTCTTATTGGTTAGTGATTTATTGACGCACAGGAGGTTAGATGAAGAATTTTGCTCTGATTGGCGCCGCCGGTTATATTGCCCCCCGCCACATGAAGGCTATCAAAGACACAGGAAATAGATTAGTATGCGCGGTCGATCCTTCCGATTCCGTTGGAGTTCTCGATTCGTATTTTGATGACGTCGATTTTTTTACGGAATTTGAACGTTTCGACAGACATGTTGAGATGCTGCGCCGTAAAAATGCGGGCGACGAAATACACTATGTGAGTATTTGTTCGCCGAACTATCTGCACGATGCTCACATCCGTTTTGCTTTGCGCGTGGGAGCTGACGCGATTTGCGAAAAACCGCTGGTTCTGAATCCCTGGAATTTGGACGCTTTGGCGGAAGTCGAGAAAGACTTTGGCAAGAGAATTTATAATGTGTTGCAGCTTCGGATACATCAAACGATCCGTAATCTTCGCGAAAAAGTTCTGAAAAATAAATCCAAACATAAATATTTAATCGATTTGACGTACATTACCTCCCGCGGGAAGTGGTATTTTTACAGTTGGAAGGGAGACATTGAAAAGTCGGGCGGCGTGGCTACCAATATCGGAATCCATTTTTTCGACATGCTTAACTGGATTTTCGGGAAGGTGCAGCATCTGGAAGTGCACTATTCCGATCGCAAAAAAGTGGGCGGTTTTATGGAGTTGGAACGGGCGAATGTCCGCTGGTTTTTGTCGTTGGATCGCGACGATCTGCCTCAGAAGGCGGTGCAGGAAGGTAAGCGTACGTTTCGCAGCATTTTAATCGAAAATCAGGAGATGGAATTTTCCGGCGGATTCACGGACTTGCACACCGAAGTCTATAAGGATATTCTGGCAGGAAAGGGATACGGAATCGAAGACGCGCGACCTTCAATAGAATTAGCCTATCGCATTCGGCACGCCCGGGTTACCTCCGGAGATAAGGAAAAAGTGCATCCGATCTTGCAGAGTGTTATTGGGAATTGAAAGTATCGTGTATTCGTGTAAGAGTTAAGAGTTAAGAGTTATGGGTTAAGGGTTAAGGGTTAAGTGTGAATATGGTGGACAAAATCCAAAGTTTTATGGATTTGGACGTATGGCAGGTTGCCAGAGAAGTCAGAAAACAAATCTATGATATTACAACAAAATTACCAGACTCTGAAAAGTATAATTTATTTCAACAAATGCGAAGAGCCGCTATTTCTGTTACATCAAACATTGCTGAGGGATATGGCAGATATCATTATCAGGAAAATATGCAGTTTTTACGAATGGCAAGAGGATCGATTTACGAATTACTTGATCATTTGATTACCTGCAATGACCAGAAATACATAAGACGGGAAGAGTTCAATCAGTTAAGAAAAAAAATAATTACGAATATTAAATTAATCGATGGATTAATCAGATATCTTAGAAAAACAAGAGTAGGAGAATGATATTAATCGTTGCTTAAACCCAAAAAG
>JAJRSN010000146.1 GCA_024278715.1 Calditrichota bacterium | reverse complement strand
ATAGAGCTTATACCACAGTTCTATTGTTTTTTCTTTTGTGACGATCTGCTTTTTTACCGGCAGGATTTCCTTGATGCGATCCAGTTCCGCCGGACGCAGCATATCGCCGCCGCTCGCCCGGGCAAGACGCTGTAAAAACAAGGTATCCGGCGAAAGATGAATAAACTCCTTGCCCACCGGCACAACGGCTACGCGAAGTGAATCGGAGCCCAGCAAACGATCCTGCTGGTAACCGCGGGCAACAATCTTAAATTTACCGTCCGTCGGCGGAACAAAGCGGGCGCTGAATGTCCCCTCCTCCGCCTTTTCCGCGGAAAGGCTGAAAGACTGTCTCCCCGTTTTAACCGTCAAAAGAACCGAACCGTTTACCGCGGGTTGAAAACGAGTATCGAAAAGACGAATATTCAGTTGAAACGGCTCGCCGATGTGACCCGCCTTTTTGTTAATTGTTAACAGCACCGGTTTAAATTGCGCTTTATTCGCCAACCAATTCAATATCTTTTCAAAGAATATTCGATAACCGGGAAAAATTTCCTCGTCAGACTGCATCAAAAAGCGCCATTGCCAAAAGTTCTGCCCGTTAAACAGGGCGAATTTAAAGGCTGCTTTTTCAAACAACGATACCACCGGAACCGATTGCCCTTGATAGGTCGATGAAAGCAAAAGCAACGGTTTTGAATCGAATTTAAATTTATGAGTATAATTCAGAATCGGCGGAATTCTGTTCCAGAAGCGTTGATTTAAAGCCTCATCCGGAAAGAGATTGATGAACGATCCCGATTTTTCGCTTATTACCGGCTGCACCGTTAATTGTTTTTGTTTTTTGAATTGGTTTATCGGGCTGACCGGAACGGACGGAACAATATTTTTCAATCGTTTCCAATTTAAACGCTTTCCTGAAAACAGCAGCAGAGAAGGTCGGTTCTTTTGCCATGCTTCTCGCAAACGCCCGATTATCACACCGGAAGTCCTGTCGCCTGGATAATCGACAAAAATCCAGATATCCGCGCTGTCCGACTTCCGAAGATCGGATTTTTGCAGGAATCTTCCCCTATTGTCTTCGACAAAGGGATAGATCTGAAATTTAGGATTTTTTTCCAAAACAATTTTCAAAAACTTTTCATCATAATCGGGCGCAGGGCTCATTAAAGCAATAGTAATCCGGCTTTTCAAAACTTCCTGCACAAAACGGTATTCGTTGTTGTAAGGATTGGCGTCGTCCTTTAAGCCGCTGATGCTTACGCGGAATTCCCGCAGCCCCCTTGTTTTGGGTAAGTAATTCAAAGACACCCGATACGATCCGTCACCCGGACTTAATGAAAGCGGTTTGTCGGCGACTACTTTTCTCCCCGAATTTAAGCGGATGTAAACATTTTCCTTTTTGCTTAAATTGACCGAACCCAGGACAACGGTGATTTCCTGTTTCTGATTCTGGTACGCCACGGGTTGATATTCGACGTCCCGAATAAAAACATCGCTTTGATTGCGCGCCTGACCGACGGGCACGGTTACAAGCTTGGTTCGGATATTCTCCTCTTCACCCAAAGGATAGCCGCCCTCCGTTACCACGCCGTCGCTAATGATAACGGCTTTATCAAATTTACTCTTCCGGATTTTGTTCAGAACCGCCCTGAAATTGGTGCCTCCCCGAGAAGGTTTTAAGCTGTCCGCTTCACTCAAAGGTTCAACCTGCGAATTAAAGCTAAACCATTGAGGGTTTTGATCTTTTAAGGCGGACTGCAATTGGCGGACGGTTTCAACAACCTGATCCCATCGTTTTCCGCGGGCTTCTTCAACATTCATGGAATTTGAATTATCAATAAAAACGGCTACTTTTTCCGCTTTTTGCTGATAAAAAATCAGACGCAGGGCGGGAGCAAAAAACAAAATAAAAATGCTGAACAATACCCCGGCGCGCAATATAATTAAAACCCATTTCCAGGCGGGGCGAATTGGGGGATTTGTGTTCCTGTAAAAAAATCGCGCGATAACAAACGCAAGAACAGCGCTTAATAAAATGATGATGAACGGAATGTTTATTTGAACCAGTTCGGGCATTATTTTTTCTACCTATGTTTAATCTGCAAGTAATCCTCGCGAATTAACGCGTCAAATCGTCATCCGTGTTTCCAAAAACCACAGTCCGTCAAAAATCCGCCTCGGTGCGTGAAACAGGGTTTTGATTTTTATTCCTCCATAGACTTTAATTTAAGCGCGGGATAGGCGTTTAAGGTCAATTCGGATCGGCGTCCCCGTTTAAGGTATTCCAGACCCGCCCGCGCAATCATGGCTGCATTGTCCGTACAATATTTAAGATCGGGTAAATAGAGTTCCAAGCCTTCTTTTTGGCAGGCTTCGGCAAGCCATGTTCTTAACAAAGAATTAGCAGCCACTCCTCCGGCAAGAGCTACCCGCCGGGCTTTAAATTTCTTTGCCGCCAGTACCGTTTTTTTAACAAGAACTTCCACAGCCGCTTTTTGATACGACGCGCAAATATCGTTTAAATGTTTTTTCTTTTCTTTTTCGCTCAATTTTTGAAGATAGACCAAAAGCGCCGTTTTCAACCCCGAGTAACTAAAATCAAAGCGGTCATCCTTCATCATCGCCCTGGGGAACGCCGCGAATTCGGGATCGCCCGTTTTTGCCAATTTATCGATCATGGGACCGCCCGGATAGCCCAAACCTAATAATTTCGCTCCTTTGTCAAAGGCTTCTCCGACCGCGTCGTCTCTTGTTTTACCTAAGATGCGGTATTTTAAATGATCTTCCATTAAAACCAACTGCGTGTGCCCGCCGGAGACAATCAAAAACACGATAGGAAATTCCACTTTTTTTTGAGAGAGAATATTTCCGTAAATATGCCCTTCGATGTGGTTTACGCCGATAAACGGTTTTCCGGTGGCGAGAGACAGCCCTTTTACAAAATTTAAACCGACCAGCAAAGCGCCTACCAAACCGGGTCCGCAGGTAACGGCAAAGCCCTGCAATTCATCCAATGACAAATCAGCGTCTTTTAGTGTTTTTTCCACAATGGGAACGATCAGCCGAATGTGCGCCCTTGACGCCAATTCCGGCACCACGCCGCCAAACCGGGCGTGAATTTCCTGCGAAGAGATAATACTCGATAGCACACGATTTTCGTCAATCACAGCAGCCGCGGTTTCGTCGCAGGAAGTTTCTATTCCTAATACGGTCATTGATTTCCTTCCTTTTTTCTGAGCTGTAAACGAAAGGAGCGCGGACTAATCTGAATTACCTGAACGCCTTCGGGAACTTCAATTTGGGGAATGTAATGGCTTCTTCCCACATGATAATCGTTTTGGTAATCAAAAATCGCCGTGATTTGCTCGGGCGTCACCGCCTCGATTTTTCGTTCGCTTCCCTTGATTCTGATGGAAATTACCGGAGGCACGGCATCCGCAATAAGATCGCCGGGTAAGCCGATAATCTGAATCGGAATATTGTAAATGTTTCGTTCGACGATTTGTTCGATCACAAACCGGACATTAATACTTTGCGGTTCAATTTTAATAATCCCCGGATCGGGCGATATAAGCTTTAGTTCAGCCTTGAACGGATAACGTACTTTTTCGCGGCGGATTAATTCACACTTAACGGTTTTGATGGCATCGACCAGAGAAGCGGGACCCGTCACCTTCACCGAATCGACTTCCGGAACCACCGCAGAAAGTACAAAGCCCGGCAGAATTTTAATTCGATGTCTGATTTCAACGGGCTTCTTGGTTTCTTTGTATCGATCCACCTGAAGTTCGATCGACCGGGGATCAAGGATGTCTTCGATTTCGATGCCCAAATCCTGCCCCACATAAAACTGATTCTGGTACTCCTTTAAATCGATTTTCATGGAACGATCAACCTGCGGCAATTCCAGTTTGATGATCGGCTTGTAGAAATACAACGAAATTAAAGCCCGACCCTTTCCGCGGACTTTTAAATTGACCGTTTTAGGCGGATTTGCCTTTAACACATACCCGGGCGCCAGTTGAACAATTTTTAACGGCAGGGATAAACGGATAGAATACACTTTATCGGTGGTTACCGCAGACCACAGCAACAACGCCAATAAGAATGATCCGAGCAAAGGTTTGTATTCTTTCAGATCGGGTCGTTTTTTCAAAAAGTTCATTGCCTACCCTGATTTTTCCGTTTTATTGATTCTTAATGAATTCGTAAAAAGCATCATCGTTCTTATTCTAACGCAAAAATCCGCGTCATTAAGCGTTATTTTAAACTCCCCTCCGCTTCGCGGGAAAGCGGTGCGGGAGCGGGTCTCTTATTTGTTATCGCCAGGGAGAATTAAGTGTCTTCTAACTCCACAACCGCTTTGTTCTCTTTTAAATCTGCCTTAAAAAATTCCGCGGCATTGCCTTCGCGAACGGCAATTTCCAGCATATTCTTACTATTCCACAAAACCAGAGGTTCGCCGGCTGCCTTTTGGGCGTAATAAGCCGAAATTTTATTGAATTTAAAATTTTTAAAAGATACCGATTTTACGGATTTTTTCCAATGTTTTAAATCTTCCTTACTCAAGCCGAATATTATGTTTCCGAAATGATCCACCGATACGATCCGCGCCAGGCAGATATTTTCTTTCCGTTCCAGAATTTGCCGATCGTAAATATTTAAGCGATCGATGGGAAGGGCGATTTCCTGAGGAGCAATTCCCTTTACCAGCATGGCTGCGGCGGGAGCGAACACATCCCTTCCGTGAAAGGTGAAACCGGGAACTTCCGGATTCACCAATTCCGGTTTAATTTCATAAGCCTGATACGCTTCTCTTTTAAGAATAAAATCGAATACCCCGTTT
>JAJRSN010000145.1 GCA_024278715.1 Calditrichota bacterium | reverse complement strand
ATATACGTTTGACGTTTCCGAAATACCTTCCGGAACAAGTATTAACTACTTTGAGGTAAAAGTTCCGGGCGATAAAGTAAGAAGATTTGTCGGCATTACCAACGCCTTCAGCTCCGGTACAACGGTTATTGAACTATTGGGCGAACCCGGTGAAAATCTGTGTTCTGCCATTGATGTAATCGATGCGCCGACCGATGATTATGCCGTAAATGCCAACTTAAACGCCACCGGAATGGCTGCGTACAACAGCATCGATAACATGCTGATCGAGTTGATTACCAATAACGGTATTTCCGCTTACAGCATGGATGTGGTGGTACCGGATGCGATTAAAGACATCATGATGCTGGTTGAAATGAATGAAGGATTTGAAACAACC
Source organism: Calditrichota bacterium (assembly GCA_024278715.1). GTDB lineage: Bacteria > Calditrichota > Calditrichia > Calditrichales > Calditrichaceae > Caldithrix. Next base: position 9,118 of record JAJRSN010000145.1, on the reverse strand, counting down.
GAGGTCGGACAAATTCCCGACGGCTGGCTGGCTTTTGCCGATAGCGTTGAATTGGGCGATCCGACGCCCGCCTGGAGGGTTAGCGATTATAATCCTTATGAAGGCGAGCATAATATGTACATGCCCAATTACAATACCAAGTCCCGCTGCTGGCTTGTTACTCCGGCTATCAGTCTGAAAACGGATAAAAAATACCTCGCCTTCTATGTTAAGGACGACTTTAACACCGCCGCAAATGATTTCGGCTCAAAACTGACGGTTCTGGCTTCTACAAAATCACAGAATAATCCCGCTGATTTTGAAGTGGTTGAAAGTTTTGACGAGAACGAATTCTACGATACATGGCTGATGAAGTCGGTTGATCTGTCTGAGTTTACGGGCGATTACGTTTATGTGGCGTTCATGGTCAAGAACTTTGGCGATCCCGATAATCCGAACGCCGGCGGCGACAACTGGCAGATCGATAACGTAATGCTGACCGACACCCTGACCGCGATTGCCGGTAATAATGATGCTATTCCGGATCGTTATGAACTGAGCCAGAACTATCCGAATCCGTTCAACCCGACGACCAAGTTCAACCTGGCTCTGCCAAAAGCGGGTAAGGTGCAAATTACAATCTACAACACTCTGGGACAGAAAGTCCGCACTCTGTTTGACGGTGATTTACCGGCTGGCGTTCATAAGTTTGAATTTGACGCAGCAGGTCTCTCTTCCGGTGTTTATTTTTACCGTGTGAAGGCAGATCATTTTTCCACGACTAAGAAGATGGTTCTGATGAAATAGTTTTTGAACGCAGAATTACTGCAAATATGCCGGTGTGAGCAATCACATCGGCATATTTTTATGATTTGAGCAAGGGAATGCTAATTTGAAATGACCGAAAGAGAAGGAAAGCTAAACAGGTGATTCGTTTTGGTACGGACGGCTGGCGAGATATTATTGCAGAAAATTTTACTTTCGAAAATGTAGGACGTGTTGCTCAGGCTTTAGCTTTTACTTTAAAGCGGAAGCGGCAGGTTAATAACGGTATTGCTGTCTCTTTTGACACGCGTTTTCTTTACGATCGTTTTGCCGGACATTTCGCCACTGTGCTGGCAAGTAATGAAATTCCCACCTTTCTTAGTAAACACTTTACCCCGACCCCGGTATTATCATTTACCGTTAAAAAGAAAAATCTAAATGCCGGAGTGATGATTACCGCGAGCCACAATCCTTATTATTACAACGGAATTAAATTTAAGGCTTCTTACGGAGGTCCGGTTTTAGAAGACTTTACCCGCAAAATCGAAAAAAATTTAATAAACAGCCCGATAAAAATTGACTTGAAGCGGGTAAAACAATTTTTAGTCATTACGGATTTTTCCGAAGAATATTTTGACCATCTGAAAAACTATTTACATTCGGAGAAACTCTCCCGTTTTAAGGGAAAAATTGTTTACGATGCCATGCACGGTTGCGGCATCGGCTTTTTGGGCAGGATATTAAAAGAATTTAATTCGGATGTTGACTATCTGCATCACGATGAAAATCCCTTGTTTAATCGCAAACATCCGGAACCCATTCCCGAAAATTTGCAGGAATTGCAGAAAACAATCGTTGAGAATAACGCTCAAATCGGTTTTGCCACGGACGGCGACGCCGACAGATTCGGGGTTTTGGACGAAAAGGGACGCTTTGTTCAACTGCATGATTTAATGCCTCTGTTATTCGAATATCTGATTCGGGAGCGCGGCATGGACGGCGATGTTGTGCGCACAACCTCCATGTCGGAAACGATCGATCGCCTGGCGTCGGAGTACGGTAAAAAGGTATATGAAGTTCCGGTCGGTTTTAAGAACGTAACCGAATATATGGTAAAAGAGAATATTTTAATCGGCGGCGAGGAAAGCGGCGGTTTCGGCTTTATGAACCACATTCCCGAACGTGACGGTATTTTGTCGTGCCTGTTAACCATTGAAATGCTGGCGACCTATCGAAAATCAATTTCAGGGCTTGTTCGGGAATTGCGGAAAAAATACGGCTCATTCCATTATTTGAGGATTGACCGTTATTTCGATTCTGATCTTTTGAAATCCAATCTCCGGCGAATCAGACAAAACCCTCCCGAACATATCGCCGGACAAAAGATAGATCGTGTAAACTTGATTGACGGTATTAAATTTTATTTTATTTCGGGAGTCTGGATGCTCATCCGAGTGTCTCAAACCGAACCTCTGGCAAGAATTTATGTAGGCGGTCCCGATGCGGACCTGGTTAAAAAAATTATTAAAGCGGGAGAAAAATTGATCGTCTCCGGTCAAAACAATTGAGTAGATTTAATCATTAAGAGCAGAACGAAAAATGAGGTAAGGACAGGACAGTGAATAAATATGGAAAATTCTCGGAAGATCGAAAAGAATTTATCATAACCCGACCCGATACACCTGCTCCCTGGGTAAATTATTTGTCCAACGGTCGTTACAACGGGTTGATCTCTCACACGGCGGGCGGCTTCAGCTTTTACCTGTCTCCAAAAGACAGCCGCATCACCCGATGGCGTTATAATTCCATGCCTGTGGATCGTCCCGGGCGCTATCTTTATATTCGCGATGAAAAAGACGGACATTTCTGGTCGCCCACCTGGCAGCCCACTTTTACCAGGTTAGATTCCTATGAATGCCGTCACGGACTTTATTATACGCGCATTAAATCGCTTTATCGCGGGCTGCACCATGATTTGCTGTATTTTGTTCCCGAAAATGACGACCTTGAAATTTGGCGCGTTCGTCTGCAAAATCAATCCGAACGGACTTTGCATCTTAAACTTTTTGCTTTTGTGGAGCTGTGTCTCGGTCACGCTCTGGTTGATCTCATTAATCAACCCAACGATCAACATTTTAACGAGGTCTTTTTTGATTCACAAAATCGGATTCTCTTTGCTTCAAAACGCTATTGGGTTCGCTACGGCGGACCGACTGTGAAGCAAACCAATGAAGCCTGGGATCGTTACGTGTTTTTCAGCTCTTCTTTAACAATTGAAGGCTGGGACGGCAGTAAAAATCTGTTCATCGGTCGCTGGCGCTCCGAAGAAAATCCCATAGCTGTGGAAAAGGGACAATGTTTTAATTCGGAAATCACCGCCGGCGACGCAGTGGGCGCTTTGCAGATGGGAGCGGTGATTGAACCCGAAAAAACCGCGGATTTTGTGATTTTACTCGGTGTTGTGCCAAGGGAACAACACTCGGAAAAGGCTGCCGAAATTGTCAATAAATATCGCGATCTTTCGGTTGTTAATTATGAATTCGACAAATTGAGAGAAGACTGGGACGAATATTTGAATCACGTACAGGTGCAGACTCCGGACAATGACATGAACACCATGTTAAATGTCTGGAATCAGTACCAAACCTCGGTAACATTCAGGTTTTCCCGCGACGCTTCTTATTATCATGGCGGGCTGCTGTTTGGCAGGGGGTATCGTGATTCATGTCAGGATATCATGGGACCGGTGATTCCGCGACCTCGGTGGGTTAAAGATCGTATTTTGGAAATGAGCAGGTATCAGTTTGCCGATGGAAGCACATTTCATCTCTATTATCCGTTATCCCATAACGGCGAACGCACCGGACATTCGGATACGCCCCTCTGGTTGCCGTTGGCGATTATGGTGTATTTAAAAGAAACCGGCGATTTTAATTTTTTAAATCAAAAAACCTCTTTTTACGATTCCGGCGAAGCGACTATTCTGGAACATCTTTTTAAAGCGATCGATTATTCGTTAAGCCAATTGACGGATCGCTATTTGCCTAAGTTCGGACCCGGCGACTGGAACGACACGCTCGATTATCTCGGCAGACAAGGCAAGGGCGAAAGCGTTTGGGTTGCCATGTTCCTGGCGTTTATTTTAAGAGAAACCGCAGAACTGTGTGAATATTTAAAATTAGACGAAAAGCGGAAGCATTATCGAAAAGAGTACGAAAAGGTTAAACAAAGCATAAATACGCATTGCTGGGACGGCGCCTGGTACATTCGCGGAACCAACGATATGGGAAAGGTTATCGGCTCTTCAAAAAACAAAGAAGGAAAGATTTTTCTGAATGTGCAAAGTTGGGCGGTAATCAGCGGCGTTGCTGATGACGACCGCGCCCTAAAGTGTATGGATTCCGTGCGCGAGCATCTGGATACGCCGAAAGGTCCCAAAATTCTTCATCCCGCATATACCAAAATCGACCCCGCTATCGGTCTGGCGACACGTTGCGTTCCCGGTAAAAAAGAAAACGGAGCCGTCTTTACTCATCCCGTGAGTTGGGCGATTTTAGCCGAGTGTCTTCTCGGCAGAGGCGAGCGCGCCTTCCGAATTTACAAACAATCATTGCCCATGAACCCGGTAATCGATATCGACAGATACGAAGTGGAGCCCTATGTTTACGCAGAATACGTTACGAGTCCCGATCATCCCACCTACGGTCAGGCGAGTCATTCCTGGTTAACCGGATCATCCACCTGGATGCTGCGAGACGGAATCGATTACATTTTAGGAGTTCGACCGACCTATGACGGGTTGATCATCGATCCCTGTATTCCCGCGGATTGGAGCTCCTATTCCGTGGTGCGAAAATTCAGAGGAAAAACCTATTATATCCGGGTAAAAAATCCGCAAGGCAAAACCAAAGGCGTTAAGCGGATCAGCGTTAACGGTCAAAAAATCGACGGAAACCTGATCGATTTGCGTAATGAACAAATTGCCCGCCTAATCGAAGATTCGGAAAAAGTGGAAGTATTAGCTGAAATGGGATGATTTGAAAATGGAAGTGGTTAAAAACAAAGCTGAAATTCTGCGGCGCTTAAAAGGGGGGCTGATTGTTTCATGTCAGTCCGAGCCCCCCGAGCCGTTGGCAAAACCCCACATTTTGGTTGCAATGGCTAAAGCGGCGCTAATGGGCGGCGCGGTCGGAATTCGGGCAAATCTCCCGCAAAATATACGAGCAATGCTCAAAGCGCTCGATGTTCCCGTTATCGGTATCTATAAAAAGGTCTATCAAAACAGCGAAGTTTTTATTACTCCCACGTTACGGGAATTAAAAGCGCTTTTGTGTACCGGAGTTCCCATTATTGCCATGGACGCGACAGATCGGCAAAGACCTTACGGACAAAACCTTGAAGACCTTGTGGCGTACGCCCGCGCAAACAGTTCCGCCTTGCTGATGGCTGATATTTCCGCCGTTGAAGAAGGATTAAGAGCGAGCGAACTCGGATTTGATCTTATCGGAACAACCCTTGCAGGCTACACCGAATACACTAAAAAAAGTTTTAAACCAGAAGAACCGGATTTTAAATTGATCGCCGAGCTAAGTCAAAGCCTGAAGGGCAGAACTCCCGTTATCGCCGAAGGCAGAATTTGGTTTCCCGAGCAGGCGATTAAATCTTTAAAGTTAGGAGCCTTCGCGGTTGTTGTCGGAACGGCGATTACCCGTCCCTGGGCGATTACCCAACGTTTTGTAAAGGCTTTAAAAAAATCGTTAGTATGATGAAACGAAAATCCTGTTATTACAAACCGCCATAAAGGTGAAAAGAAAGACAGTGCTCGTTTTATATGGTTTTGTACTCATAAATATGAAAATTTTTTCATAATCTCTAAAAACAGCTAAATTAAATTGCAATAATTCCGATATATATCTATACTTTAGTGAAAATCTTTTTTTCACATAGTTTGTTTTTATCTTTAGTGAAATTGTTCACCCAAAAAAGGAGGTGTTGTATGAATCAAAAATTACATGTTTGGGTCTTAGCGCTGCTGTTTTCTGTAACCGCTCTCTTATCCCAAAATGTTGTTGTAGTTCCTTATGGTGTTTCCGATCGTGATGTGTCGCGAGATACTTTGGGGATATTTGATACTTCTTACAACGGGTTGCTGAATGTAGGCGTTGAGACAAAGATGTACTTTAAAGGAATGCGCAAAGACGGGGCTCTTACCGCTCCAAACTGGACGATTACCCTAAAACCCGACGGTTCGACCGCTGATTTTATTGCACAGACCGATCTTGACGAATCGACGCAATTTGTGGCTTTTAAACCCGATCTGGAAGGCGTTTATGTGATTGAGTTTTCGGACGGAGAAGACAAAGCCAGTTTGACTGTACACGCCGGTTTGTATATGGGAATCGAGGATGGAAAATGCGGGCTTTGCCACAGTAACAAAGTAACAGAGTGGGAATTAACCGGACATTACAGTATTTTTGAAGAAGGGATGAAGGGTACCTTAAGTCCCTATTATGCCTCTTACTGTATAAGATGTCATACGACCGGTAATGACGCAAAGGCAAGCAATAATGGCTTTGATGATCGTACGCAGTATGTGTCTATCTATGACAAAGATACGACCTTTGTTTTCCCGAGTCATGCCGATTTATATGATTTTTACGGTTCAGCCGATAGTTCGCTTTATCCCGGAGTATGGGATTCATTGTTTGTATTTTACCCGAACAGCATGAAATTGTCGCGTATTCAATGTGAAAGCTGCCACGGACCCGGAAGCGACCATTTTGGAGACACCAGTGATTCTAAGATGGTTGCTTCGTTAAGCGCGGATAATTGCGCCTATTGCCATGATTCGGGAACTCATCATGTATTTCCCGAGCAATGGGATATTTCAGGACATGCAAGCGTTCCTTCTTATCCTGCCGGCAACCGAACAGACTGCCGCGGCTGCCATAACGGAGGGCAGTTTGTCCAGTATGCGGAAGGCGAAGAGATTACGAAACAACCTTATATTCCCATCACTTGCGCAACCTGCCATGATCCGCACAGCGATGAAAACGAACATCAGGTTCGGACGGTTGAAGTGACGCTTTCCAACGGAATGGAGGTGACCGAAGGAGGATTAGGAAAACTTTGTATGAATTGTCATCAGAACCGGCGCGAGGCAAAGTCTTATTCCGATGCTCCGCACAAGTATTATGGACCGCATTATGCTCCGCAGGCGGATATGCTGCTCGGCGTAAACGCCGTTACTTTCGGCAAAAAATTGCCCTCTTCTCCTCACGCAAAAGCGGTTGAAAATTCCTGCGTCGATTGCCACATGTCGCCGGCAAAGACCGATGAAGAAGGCAACGTAATTTTGGTCGGCTCTCACACCTTTAATGTTAAAGATCCGGAAGGAAACGATAATGTAAAAATCTGTCAGGATTGCCATGGCGATGTCGGAACGACCTTTGCGGAGAAAAAATTCTATTTCAACGGTAACGCCGATCATGACGGAGACGGGGTGGAAGAAGGTCTGCAAATGGAAGTTCGTGGTTTGATGGAAAAATTAGCCCAAATGTTACCCCATGCCGATACGGTTGAAGCCTATGATCCCCATGATGATGTTGATGAAACTTGGACCCGCACAGAATTGAAAGCAGCCTTCAATTACGAAATGGTTTACTATGACGGCAGCTATGGTATCCATAACCCTGCCTTTACCGTGGCTCTGTTGAAAACCACCATCAAGGCTCTGGAGAACAACGTGGTTGACGGTCAGATTGTTGCCATCGATGATGTGCCCAACGATCAGGGTAAACAGGTCAAAATTATTTGGAACAAGTTCGCTGACGACGGCGTGGCGGTTGATCCTGTTGCGCTTTATATTGTAAAACGTTACGACGAATATGACGATACCTGGACCGGCGTTGGTCAGCATCCGGCTGACGGCAGTCGCAGATATGCGCTTGTAGTTCCTACGCTTTTTGATTCAACGGCTGATGGTCTGGTTCTGACAAAATTCAAGGTTCTGGCTAAAACAAGAGACGGAAATATCATTGAATCCGAACCAGCCGAAGGATATTCCGTCGATAACCTGATCCCGCACGCTCCCGCAAGTCTCGCCGCTTTGGTGGCTGATAACAAGGTTGAGTTAAGCTGGGAAGCTCCGGAAGATCCCGATATCAATTACTACCGCGTTTTCCGTTCCACAGAGCCTAACTTTGTGGCTGACGCTTCAACGGAATTGGGAACTACCGCCGATCTGAGTTTTGTAGATCAGAATCTCGATAACGGCGAATTCTATTATAAAGTTCAGGCTGTGGACTTTTCAGGTAATTTGGGCGAACTCTCCGAGGAAGTAACCGCCAAGATCACGGGAATAGACAACGAAAACAATGTTGTGACAAAATATGATCTTGCTCAGAACTACCCGAACCCCTTTAACCCGAAAACCACCATCGAATTCTCGATACTAAAACCGGGACACGTAACTCTGGCTGTGTACAGCATTCTCGGCGAGGAATTGAAAACCCTGGTTGATAAAAATCTCTCATCCGGAAACTATACGGTTAGTTTCAACGGAAACGGTTTTTCGTCTGGTGTTTACTTCTATCGTATTTATGTAACGGATAGCGAGACCGGAAGCGTTGTTTTCCAAAAGATGCATAAGATGATTCTGATGAAATAAATCTCTTTCATCCGTTTGAAAAAAAAAGGTCTTTTCACGCTCTGTGAAAAGACCTTTTTTATGATATCCGATACATTAGCAAAATCGCTTCTGCGGACGCAAAGAAGAATACGGAAAATTGAATTAATAACCGGAATTGAAATGAGAGCAAATTTTCTTATTTAGCACTAAAAGTCAAAAAAACATAATTTAATCAGCGCAATCAGAATAATCAGATTAATCTGCGTTAAAAAAATCAGGAAAAACCTCCGCGTTCTCTGCGACTCCGCGTAAAAAAGGATAATGCAATAAAAGGAATTTAAAATTTAAATCAACTATAAAAACCGTGTTCTGTCAATTTGAATGTAGGGAGAAATCTAATAACTCCGATAAAAGCAAAAGATTTCTCGTCGCTACGTTCTTCGAAATGATAATTATAATCTTTTAAAAGTGGACACAAATTTAAAAGTAAAAGATCAGCAAAATCAGAATAATCAGATTAATCTGCTGTCAAAAAATAAAAAGAAGCCCCCGCGCCCTCAGCGACTCTGCGGTAAAGAACAACTACCGAATTTCATCGGCTAAATTTGAAAAGGCAGAGCAGAGGCTAAATTGTCCGTCGCGTCCGATTGTAAAAAATCCACGGGCGTCGCTATCGCTGCGATGGTAATCCGGTTGCTGCCGGCGGCTTTCAGAACACGCGCGCATTCGTTTAACGTACTTCCT
>JAJRSN010000144.1 GCA_024278715.1 Calditrichota bacterium | reverse complement strand
TATTTTAGAATCGAAAGATCGTTTTAGGTTTGCGAAGATGAAGATTTTTATATTTCTGACAATTTTTTCTTTCGTTCTGTTTTCGACGGGGTTTGCGGACGAAAATGATTGCGCCTCTTCGGGATGCCATCAAAACCTTTTTCAGGCGGAGGATATTCATCCTCCCATGGAAGAAGATTGCTCTTCCTGCCATGAAAGTAACGAAAACAAACATCCCGATTCCGAGGGTCCTGAATTTACCTTATCCGATGAAGTTCCGGATTTATGTTACAATTGTCATGATCAAAAAAACAATTTGACTAACGTCCACCCCCCGGTGGAAGAGGGCGCTTGTTTAGATTGCCATTCGCCTCATTCTTCTCAGAAGGACTATTTGCTTTTAGGCGAAAAAGACGAATCGATTTGTATGAACTGCCACGATCCGGATGAAGGAAAGGCGGTCCACCCGCCTTATGAAGACAGGGAATGCACGGAATGTCACGATCCGCATCAAACTATTCGCCCGTCGTTGCTTAAAAGCGAGCGCCCGGAACTGTGCTTTGAATGTCACGATGATTTCCGCGAGAAACTTAATATGTCGAGCGTTCATCCTGCGTTTGAAGGGGACTGCCTCGATTGCCACAATCCCCATGTTTCTCAGGTGGAATATCTTTTGTCGAGCCGGGTGCCCGATTTGTGCTTTGATTGTCACGATAGCCAATCTCCATCCGATAGCAGTAAGTACAAGGTGCACGGCGTGCAAAAAGAAGGAATGCCCTGCATGAGTTGTCACGATCCCCACGCTTCTGAAAACGAGCCGATTCTGAAAGACGACAACGCCAAGGTCTGCCTGTCATGTCACAGCCCCAGCCGGTTAGGCGTTAAATGGTCGGCAATTGACATGGCGAGCATAATTAAAAACGCCAAGGTTACGCACCCGCCGTTAGAAGACGACGGTTGTTTGGACTGTCATCAGGTTCATCAGGAAAAGTTTCCTTATCTTTTGGTTGCCAAATTTCCTGCAACGGCTTATACGGTGGGAAAAGCCGAAAATTTTGCTTTGTGCTTTGATTGTCACGATTCGGCAATAATTAAGAAAAGGAGCCGTGTGACTAACTTCCGGAACGGTTCAGAAAATCTTCACGCGTTTCATGTAAACAGACAAAAGGGAAGATCTTGCGCTTTATGCCATGAGGTTCACGGTTCCAAAGCGCCGCATCTGATCGCCGATAAAGTCCGTTTTGGCGAGTGGAAAATGCCGATAAACTACAGGGAGACCCCCAACGGCGGCAGTTGCGCGCCCGGGTGCCATATCCCGAAGACATATAAACGATAATATCCGGTGATTTTCGTTAAATAATCGGAAGTACATGATGAGACTATCAGAAAAATTTGTTTTTTATTCTTTCGGGTTGAGATTATTAAGAATCGTAACTGTAATGCCAGAGCCGTTCATTTGCTGTGGAAAACGATTTGCGGGATTTTTGCCGCCTGTAATGATGAATCGGCTTTACCGGATGCCGACGAGTTTGGGAAAATCGGAATATCCCTTTTGCCAGGAGGCGCACATTCCGCGCAACACTCTGGAATGCGGAATATTCATGGAAGGGCGGCAAGTTTTTATTCCCGAGAATTTTTAACGACGAAAATGCGTTATGTTTACTATATTAAAAGAATGGTACAAAAATTGATTGATTTTCTATCAGGAAACCTATTTAAAATAAATTTTTTATTTTTTGGTCGAATCTATATATAATAGAATAGAGGATTCGACTAAAGGAGGAAGCATGAGCATGAGAAAGAAGGCATTTATACCCCTTGTTGTTATTGTAGCCGCATTTACAGGGTTAAACGCTCAAACTCTGCTTAATTCACCACACGATTTTTCCGGCAAATCATGGAACATTATGACCAATACCTGCGCAGTTTGCCACACCAAAGAAGAAGGAACAAAGTCTTCGTTAAAAAGCACTCTTTGGGATCATAATTACAAGACAACCGAATATAAGATTTATCAGAGCAATACGCTTGACGCCGTAGTCGGTCAACCTACCGGAATATCAAAATTGTGTTTAAGCTGCCATGACGGTACCATCGCGTTGAATAATTTTGGCGGCAGCATTGAGGAAAGCCGTTATATTAAAGGAAAAGCTTTATTAGGCACCGATTTAAGCGATAATCATCCTGTATCTTTTGTGTATGACAGCCATTTAGCCCTGGTTGACGGAGAGCTTTATGATCCGGCTTCAACCGAATCGGGCTTGGGTAAAACGATTCAAAAAGATCTGTTGGTAGATAACCAGTTGCATTGCACTTCTTGTCATGACGTTCATAACATGATGGGCAATGATAATTTATTGGTAAAGGGTAACAAAAAAAGTTCGTTATGTTTAACGTGCCATATTAAATAGAAGATTGTTTATCCGCTTTTTGTTTTTATTCGTATTTTAATTTTCAGGAATTTTTTAAACCATATTTTTGCATTTTATAGCGCAGGTTACGTTCACTGATACCCAGGTTGCGCGCCGCTTTGCTTTGATTAAAATTTGCCTCTTTCAACGCCCGCGCAATCAAGTCTTTTTCGAAGGCTTCGATTTTTTCTCTGATATTGCCCGGGTAAAAATCCAGCGGCGGCGCGGAAGTCTTTTGGCTTTCTTTAACATGAAACTGAACGGGCAGGTCTTCTTTTTCGATAATATCGGATCGGGCTAAAACCACCGCGCGTTCGATCAGGTTTTCCAGCTCGCGAACATTGCCCGGGTAATCGTATTTCATCAGTAAGTCGAACGCCTCGCGGGAAATACTCCGCACATCTTTATGGTTTTCCTGTGCGTATTTTTTGATGAAATGATCGATCAACAGCGGAATATCTTCTTTCCGTTTGCGCAAGGGAGGAACCTGAATATTGATGACATTCAGACGGTAGTAAAAATCTTCGCGGAATTGATTTCGGGCGATCATCTCGTGCAGATCGCGATTGGTAGCCGCAATTAAACGCACATCCACCTTAAGGGTTTGATTGCTTCCCAAACGCTGGAATTCTCCGAACTGCAAAAAACGTAATAATTTTACCTGCACCGATAAAGGCACATCGCCCACCTCATCCAGAAAAAGCGTGCCGCCGTCGGCTTTCTCAACTCGTCCAGCCCTGGCTTGCACGGCTCCGGTAAAGGCGCCCTTTTCGTGTCCGAAAAGTTCGCTTTCGATAAGGCTTTCGGTAATGGCTGCGCAATTGACCACAATCAACGGTTTGTCTTTTCGCGGACTGGCGTAATGAATTGCCCGGGCAATCAACTCTTTTCCCGTTCCGCTTTCGCCCTCGATCAGTATCGATGTTTTACTGTTCGCCGAACGGACGGCAACATTCAATACTTCTTCCATTAACGGGCTGTTGGTGATGATATTTGTAAAACGGTGTTTTGCTTCTAACTTTTGACGCAATTCCTGATTTTCGCTTTTCAGCAGTTTGAACTGTAAAGCGCGATGGATCAGCAATTCCACTTCGTCTAAATCCAGAGGTTTGGTCAGGTAATCATACGCGCCGTCTTTCATGGCTGCCACCGCTTCTTCCACATTGCCGTAAGCCGTCATAATTATCACGGTGATTTCCGGATTTAACTCTTTAACCGACCGCAATAATTCGTAACCCGATTTTCCGCCCATTTTAACGTCCGTGAGAATCAAATCGATTGTATTTTCTTTCACTGCGTTATAGCCGGCGTCATAGTTTTGCGCCGACAGAACGCGATAGCCCTTTTTTCTTAAAAACCCCGATAGCGATTCACGCTGAATCTTCTCGTCATCCACAACCAATATGGTAAACGGTTTCATGCTTTTTCTTCCTGATTATTTATTGCCGGCAGCTCGATAATAAACCGCGTTCCTTTTACCGTTTGTCCGTTCTTTTGATACGGACTTTCAAACCGAACCCTTCCTCCGTGGCTCTCGATTATTTTTTCCACAATGCTCAAACCCAAACCCGTCCCGTCGTCTTTGGTCGTAAAATAAAGGTCAAAAATCCGGTCATTGTGTTTTTCGGATACTCCTGTTCCCAAATCTTCGATTAAAATTTGACAACTGTCTTCATTTTTCCGCAAACTTATATTCACCGGTAAATCGGGCGGCGAAGCTTCCATTGCATTTTTGACCAGATTGATCATTACCTGTTTCAATTGATCGCGATCGATGGCAGCCACGGCGTCATGTTCGATCGTTAAATTAACGCGGTTGGGTCCGACGGCTTGCAAAATCGGTTCTAAATCTCGTAAAAATCGGGAGAGAGAAACCGGTTCAAAGCTCATTTTCGGCGTTTTGGCGTAAAGCAGAAAAGACTGCACGATTTCATTGATGCGGCGGGTTTCCTGGCGAATTGCGCCGGTCATTTTTTTGTATTCGTCCTGCTGTTCGGTTGGGGTGAATTCTTTTTGCAAACGCTGGGCTAACATGGCAATGCCGTTTAAAGGATTGCGGATTTCGTGCGCCACGCGCGACGCTAATTCGCCCATGGCTAACAGCTTGCTGCGACGGCTGCGGATGGTTTCCAATTCTTTTTGTGTGGTAAAATCACGAATAATAATCAGAAACAAACGAGTCGGCGCGGCATTTTCCGCGAAAGGCTGAAAGGTGATCTGACGTCCGCTCAAAAGCAAAAACCGACCCCTGTATTCAAAGGGAACATCCGTGAATTCGCTGAAATGTAAAATCTTCCGTTTGAGCCGGTCGTCAAAAGGGAGCTGCTCAAAGGTGATTTTGTCCTTGGCGTCCTTCGCAAACAGTTCCGCTGCCCATTGATTCATCAAATCGATTTTGCCCGGTTCGTTAAAGGAGATAATGCCTTCGCTCATGTTTTTGAGAATGGAGCCGGTGTAGGTTTCCGCCTGACGGAGCTTTTGCCGCAAAAAAGAGAGGTTTTGCCTGCCGATAAAAAATCGTAATACAAAAAAACCGATAATCAGCAGAATAAGCGAATTAAAGATCAGACGCCGGGTCAGACTGGATTGCAAATGTTTTAAGGGAACGGCGGAAATTCCCACGCGGACAAATAAATCGCCGGGCGCGCGTTGAATGTAATCGAAAATTTGTTCGTCCCGAAAATCGATGATTTTCCATCTGAATCGATCAATTCTCGTCTGCTGGCGCAGGGTAAGCGGCGGAAAAACAGGTTTGCCGGTTTGAGCAATAATTCGGGGACCTCTTTGCAGTTGAATGTAAAGAATATCGGGCGATTTGGATATTTGCTCGAACCATTCGCGCAGACGGCGGAAGCGGGCAAATTTGTTCATCATGGCGGGACGATACAAAGCGAAAATATAACCGCGGTTCTTTGCTCTGCGGATCAGGACTCCGGGGGGAAATTTAATTCGCGTTTCGGACGGCTGTATCAGTAAAACGAGCGAATCGGCGGGCATGGACTGAATCAGCCGGCGAATTCGGTTTTGAATTTCTTTTAAAAAGCGGCGCGGGCTTCGCGGCTCCGGAGGCCAGATGCGATTTCCGTAAGGATCGAAAAAGAACAATTTTATTCCTGCGCGGTTTCGGACAAAGTTGACGACGCGTTTTTTGTCGGGGTAATCGAGACTGTCCAACTGCCGCAGAGTCAAGCCGTCGGACAATAAACGATCACGGCGTTCGGCGAAAATTTCTTCGTCAAAGCGTAGCATGTTTTCGCTGCCGCGGACGATTGTTTCGGCGACCAAACGGCTCTGATCCTGCCATAAGCGCAGCAGGTCTTTTTTAGTGGAGTGGTATTCCGCTAATGCCGGCAGAAAGATTATCGAAGCCAATATCACAAAAAGCAGCACGCCCCAAATTTTTACGGCTGAAAAATAGTTCTTTGGCATTAATTTCCGGATTCCTGTTTGTTTAAGGTTCGGGGTTAAAATACAAAGAACACGCCAATAAGGAAAGAGAGACGTATCGAAAATTTTAAGAGATAAGAATCCGAAGTTAACGGGAAGCCGCTTTCATTAACAGGGGGAATCCCTATTCACAATTAGTTCAATCGTTGGGCAGATTGAGAAATTAGTTAAAATGCGTGTTGGCGAATCGGAATCATGCCATTTTTTGCATAATAAAATCCACGATTTCTTTCGTTCCCATACCTTCGGCTTCGGCGCTGTAAGAGGTTACCAGCCGATGGCGCAACACCGGCAGAGCAAGATGGCGGATGTCTTCTATTTCCGGCGTAAAACGGTTGTACAACAAAGCCCGGACTTTGGCGCCTAAAATTAAATATTGCGAAGCACGCGGACCCGCGCCCCAGCGAATCCATTCATCGATTTTTTCACCGCTCTTGTTGCCGGGTCTGGTAAGCGACACCAGCTTAACGGCATATTCAATCACATTGTCCGCAACCGGCACCCGGCGGATTAACTTCTGAAAGTTAAGTATTTCGGATTTCTGTACCACCGGCTCAAGGTCGTGCAATTCTTCCACCGTGGTTCGTCTGACAATTTCCACCTCCTGCTCAAAGCTCGGGTAATCCAGCCACAAGCTGAACATGAAGCGGTCTAATTGGGCTTCCGGAAGGGGGTAGGTGCCTTCCTGTTCAATCGGGTTTTGCGTGGCTAAAACAAAAAAAGGCTCGTCCAGCACAAAAGTTTGTCCCGAAGCGGTTACCCGGTATTCCTGCATGGCTTCCAAAAGCGCGGATTGGGTTTTGGGAGGCGTGCGGTTGATTTCGTCGGCTAAAACGATGTTGGCGAAAATGGGTCCTTTAATGAACCTAAAGGTCTTTTGCCCCGTGGTTTTGTCTTCTTCTAAAATTTCCGAGCCCGTAATGTCCGAAGGCATTAAATCCGGCGTAAACTGAATACGCGAAAACTGCAAATTCAGAATTTGCCCCAGAGTACGGATGATTAGCGTTTTAGCCAGTCCGGGCACACCGATTAAAAGACAGTGCCCGCGAGCAAAGAGCGCAATTAGCAGTTCTTCGATGATCTCTTCCTGCCCTACGATGACCCGACCCAATTCTTTTTTGATAGTTTCGAACGCCCGGGCTATGGCTTCGGCTATTTGGACATCTTCTCCCATGGTACCCCTATTGTTATTACAATCGCATTTCAGTAAATTGCAAATCAAAATTTGAGTTTACATAAGCTTAAAATTAAAAGCAAGTAAAAGCCGGGCAACAATTAACGGCAAATTGAGATTCACGGGCTGGGAAAAAGAAATATTTTCCAAAAGCCGAAATGTTTCGCCGACGCCGAAAGCCGAGCGGGATTGCGCAGAATGATCGCAACGTAATCAATGACAAACCTTGCATTCAAAACCAAGGTTAAAAGTTAGTCAAAAGGATTTAATCGAAGAATGAAGAATATTTTAAACCTGTCCGTAGAAGAGTTGGAAACCTATTTTAAGGAATCGGGCGAACCAAAATATCGCGCCAGACAGGTGTATCAGGGCGTGTTCCAAAAGGCGTACGAGGATTTTGCCGAATTCACCAATCTTTCCAAAGCGCTGCGTCAAAAATTAGCGCAGGATTTTACTTTGCGCAGTTTTAAGGAGTTGGATCGAATTACCTCGCCGATCGACCAAACGACCAAATTATTGTGGCGGTTGCCCGACGGATTGAAGATCGAGGGCGTTATCATTTACGAAGGCAAGCGGGTAACTTTTTGCATTTCTTCGCAGGTGGGCTGCGCGCTGGATTGTAAATTTTGCGCCACCGGAAAAATGGG
>JAJRSN010000001.1 GCA_024278715.1 Calditrichota bacterium | reverse complement strand
CAACGGTTCGTCCTTCAGGCAGCGAACCAGGTTTAAGGCGCCGATAAATTTAGGACCCAACTGAAATTTAATATCGTCTTTTGTCAATTCGGCTATGGGTTTAAACGCCTGTTCGCCAACCAAACCCGCGGCGTGAATCACTCCGTTAATTGTACCGAAATGCGTTCTGGCAAGGTCGATACATTTTTGCAGCGACGCCTGATCGGTAACGTCGGCTTTTAAAATTAAAACTTCGCCGCCTGATTTTTCAATTTGCCGAAGTTGTTTTATCTTTTGTGAAACGATATCGTCTTCTGAATGTTGATCCAGCCATTTCTCCCAGTTTTCTCTTTCCGGAAAATCAACAACCTCCGCAAGAGAAAGGCGGGCTTTTGCAGCGCCTGCGAGGTAGGCGCTTAATTTTAAACCGATGCGTCCCAGACCGCCGGTGATCAAATAAACGCCTTTTTCCTTCAGGTAGCCTGACAAAGAATCGGTTTCTGGGAATTCAAGCGAAGAATATTTTAGTATCCAGCGATCCCGAGACCGGAAGGCAATCACGCGGTCATAAGTATTGTTAAAGACCTCAAACAACAAATTTTTGCACATGGGTTCCAGACTGCCAAAAACGTTGTGCGGCAGTTTGAGATCGATTATCTGACATGCGAAATTGGGGAATTCCTGTGGAATTACTCTGCTTAATCCGAGAATAATGGCTTTTCCGGGGGCGTAAGCATCAAATCCGGTAACCTGAAAAAGGTGATTGGCGACCAGCGTAATATCGATGTTTTTCTGAATTTTCTTTTTTACCAATGCCTGCGCCAGGTACAGAATACTCAGATAGCCCGAAATATAAGATTCGTCCAAAATATCCGAAGACTGGTTGCTGGCGTTTACGTTCCAGAAGTGCAGAATCCGGTCGGGTAAAAGATCGTTCTCCGTTAAATAGGTCAAAAGCCGGTCAAAGCCGTCCCGGTCGTCAATTGCCATTACAAAACGGTTGTCGCCAAGCTCATGAAAAGAAGTTCCGATTTCCACGGTTATCAGGCGCGGTTTAACGTTGAATTCTTCCAGAAGCTCCAAAAAGCTGCGCGCCAGACCGGTATCATCTTTTAGAACAAGCCAGGTTTCTTCGGATTCCAATTTAATCGCCGGCTTGGAGATCGGTATTTGAGACCACGAAGGAACGTAGAACCATTGATCGAAGGACTTTTTGACGATCTTATCATCGTCTGCGGCGGCGGAACCGGCGGTAATTCCGCTCTTCATATTCAGCCAGTAACGTTTACGCTCAAACGGGTAAAGCGGAAGGGAAAGACGCAGGCGTCGTTCGTCGCCGTAGTAAGCGCGCCAGTCAATTTGTTTGCCAGCCAGCCAAAGACGACCGATGGTATCCAAAATAAACGCCTGATCGGAGACCTCCTGACGCGGATGGCGTACCGAGGCGAGGATGGTTGTGTTCAACTGTTTATCGGGGTGACGGCGCGCCAGAGTGGAGAGGGCGGTGCCGGGTCCCACTTCCAACAGAATCGGATGAAGCGCGCTGATTAAAGCGCCAAGATTGTCCATGAATCGCACGGCGTTTCGCAGATGCCGGGCATAGTAATCGGGCGCCGTGGCTTCTTCCACCGAAATCCAGCTTCCGCTGACATTGGAAACATAAGGCAGTTTCGGAGCTTTCAGTGAAATCCCACTGACGATGTCTCTGAATTCATCCAGAATCGGGTCCATCATTGCCGAGTGAAAAGCATGGGAGGTGTGCAAGCGGCGAAAGGCAATACTTTTTTGTTTAAGCTGTTCTTCGATTTCGGCAACGGCTTCGAAGGTGCCCGAAAGAACCATTACTCCTGGCGCGTTTAACGCAGCCAGCGAAACCGAATCATTTAAAAAAGGCTGAACTTCCGATTCGTCTAATTGCACGCTGATCATGGCGCCCGGATCAACGCTTTGCATCAATCGCCCGCGATGAGCCACCACCTTAAGCGCGTCTTCCAGGGAGAATACTCCCGACAGACAGGCAGCCACGTATTCTCCGATACTGTGACCCACCATGGCGGCGGGTTGAACGCCCCATTCCATCCACTGTTTAGCTAAGGCGTACTCAATAACAAACAGCGCGGGCTGGGTGTATTGTGTTTGATTTAAGGTTTCGGCAGCCCAGTCGGTTTTTTGGGGCTCGGGATAAATCAAATCCCGAAGATCGAGTTGCAGCAAGGGTTTTAAAATTTCGGCGCATTGATCGACGGTCGCTTTAAAAGTCGGTTCGAACCGGTAAAGGTTTTTAGCCATATTCACGTATTGCGAGCCCTGACCGCTGAACATGAAAACCACCGACGGATCTTCGGGCTCTTTATCGTGTCCGACGCTCATCAGGCGTTTCGGGTCACGGGCTTCGAGAATTTCAACCGCTTCATCTACCGAATTGCAGACAACCATGCGCCGTTTGAGCAGCGGTTTTCTTCCCAATTGAAGGGTAAAAGCGATGTCTGCTAAATTCAGTTCGCGGTTTTGTTTTAAGAACTCCACAAAATCGGAAGTCAGTTTATCCAGCGCGTTTTTGGTTTTTGCCGAAAAAAGCAGCAACTGAAACGGTCTTGCCGCATCCGATTCTTCGGCGGGAGGAGCTTCTTCCAGAATCACGTGCACGTTGGTCCCTCCGATTCCGAACGAGCTGACTCCGGCTCGGCGCGGTTGTCCGTTATCGACCTGCCATTCGCGTAATTCCGTATTTACAAAAAAGGGGCTGTTTTCAAAATCTATTTGCGGATTTGGCTTTTGGTAATTGAGGCTGGGGGGAATCATTTTGTGATGCAGGGAAAGAGCGGCTTTAATCAAACCAGCCACGCCTGCGGCTGAATCCAGATGCCCGATGTTGGTTTTTACAGAGCCGATGGCGCAAAATTGTTTTTTGTCGGTTTGTTCGCGAAAAACCTGCGAAAGAGCCTTAATTTCGATCGGATCGCCCAAAACCGTGCCTGTGCCGTGGGTTTCGATGTAGGTAACGGTTTCCGGATTTATGTTTGCCATGATTTGCGCGTTGGCGATCACCTGAGATTGTCCGTCAACCGAAGGCGCAGTGTAGCCGACGCGGTTTGCGCCGTCGTTATTAAACGCCGATCCCTTAATGACCGCGTAAATATGATCGCCGTCTTTAAGGGCGTCTTCCAAGCGTTTTAGAACCACGATTCCCGAACCGTTTCCGCTGACAGTTCCGCTGGCGTTGGCGTCAAAAGCCCGGCAGTGTCCGTCTTTGTAAAGAATCATTCCTTCCTGATAAAGATATCCTTGCTTTTGAGGAACGGTAATCGACACTCCGCCCGCCATAGCCATGTCGCAATTGTAATTAAGCAGATTTAAACAGGCAAGATGTACGGCTACAAGCGAAGTGGAACATGCGGTCTGAACGTCAACGCTGGGTCCGGTTAATCCTAATTTGTAAGAAACACGGGTGGTCAAAAAATCTTTGTCGTTGCCAATGGATAACTGATATCCTTCGGCGGAACTGATCATTCCTTTACGACTCATCAAAAATGAGTAGATATAAGTGTTAAGACTTACGCCGGCGAATATACCGATGAGTCCTTCGAAAGTGCCGGCATGATATCCCGCGTCTTCAAGGGCGTGCCAGGCTATCTCCAAAAACAAGCGGTGCTGAGGGTCCATGATTTCGGCTTCGCGCGGGAAGAAATCGAAAAAGTGAGCGTCAAATTTATCTTCGTCATTAATAATGCCGCGAGCCGGAACGTAATTCGGATTCTTCAGCAACTGCGGATCCACTCCGGTTTCGATGAGTTCTTCTTCCCTAAAAAAAGAAATCGCCTCTTTGCCGTTTTTCAGCAGGTCCCAGAATTCCTTAACAGAATCGGCACCGGGAAATTTTCCCGCCATTCCGATAATTGCGATTTCCAAACCCGTAAGGGAATCACTCATACTCCTTTTCTCCTCTGTCTCATGCGCATTTGTTGCATGCGGCTGGTTGCTTCTCTTTGTTTGGTCGCTCTGTCCATCGATTTTTGAAGGGTTTTGTTTTTAGCGTTTTGATCTTCCAGATGTTGAGCCAGACTGTGAATGGTGGGATATTTGAAAATATCGACCACATCAATTTCGATATCCATCTGTTCGCGGATTTTACCCTGAACCTGAATGATGCCCAAAGAGTGTCCGCCCATGTCAAAGAAGGAATCGTGAATGCTTACGTCCTCAACGTGCAGAATTTCTTTCCAGATTTGTGCTAATTTGCGCTCCAAATCGGTTCCCGGGCGTACGACTTTTCTTTCGCCTCCCGAAATTTCCGGTTCGGGAAGCGCCTTTTTATCGACCTTTCCGTTTGCCGTGAGAGGAAATTTTTCCATTGTAACAAAGATCGCGGGAATCATAAAATCCGGAATTCGTTTTTTAAGGAACAGGCGTATCCCGGCTTCGTCGAATTCGGCGCTGTTTTCCGGAATTACATAGGCGATCAGACGCAAATCGTTGCCGGTCTTCTTTGCGACCACTACGGCGTCTTTAACCTGGGGAGCGCTTTCCAGAACAACCTCAATTTCGCCTAATTCCACCCGGTAACCGCGAATTTTAATCTGTTCGTCAATGCGGTCGATAAATTCCAAATTTCTGTCCGGCAAAAAACGGACGCGGTCGCCGGTGCGGTACATGCGCTGACCCGGTTCCGAAGCGAACGGATCGGGTAAAAAGCGTTCGGCGGTCATATCCGGGCGTTTATGATAACCGCGGGCAAGTCCAGTACCGGAAATGTACAATTCTCCAGGCACGCCGCGCGGAACGGGGTTCAGTTGAGCGTCGAGAACATAAATCCGCATATTGTCAAGAGGTCTGCCAATGGGAACCGAAAAATTGTCGAAACCCTCTTCCACTTCGTAAGCGGTGGTGCAAATTGTCGCCTCGGTGGGACCGTAACCGTTGACAAAATGGCTGACCGATTGTTTCCATTTTTTCACGATTTCGGGAGTACACTTTTCTCCCGCGGAAACGACAACCTTTAAGGTCGGGAACTGTTCAGGCGGTAAAACCGTCAGAACCGACGGCGGCAGAGTAATATGTGTTATTTTATTTTCATTGATCACCCGCGTTAAATCGTTCAAAGAAAGCAGACTTTCCGCCCGGACAAGAGCGATCGTTCCGCCGAGGATCAGGGGTCTGAAAGTTTCTTCCACTGAAGCGTCGAAACTAAAAGAGGCAAACTGCAATTGCCTGGTTTCGGAATCGCTCCAAAATCGCCTGGTGGTGGCTTTCAGCGTGTTTGCCAGCCCGCGATGCTGCAACAGAGTGCCTTTAGGTCTTCCGGTGGAACCAGAAGTGTAAATTACATAGGCAAGGTTGTCCAATTGAACGGGCACAGACGGATTGTCGGTCGGGTAATCGGCTAAGGGCGATAATTCGTCGAGTAAGCATAATTTCTCTTTGTGGGAATCCAGCTTACCAACAAACATCTTTTTAGTTAAAATCAGCTTTAAATCGGAGTCGTTTAACATGTATTGAATGCGATCCTGCGGATAGCCCGGATCGATAGGCACGTAAGCGGCGCCGGATTTCATGACCGCCAACATCGAAACAACCATCTCCACTGAGCGATCGAGGCAAATGCCTACGCGGTCTTCCGTTTTAACGCCCCGTTCAATCAGGTAATGGGCTAATTGATTTGCCTTTTGATTTAATATTCTGTAAGTGACGGATTGTTTTTCAAATATCAGAGCGGTTTTTTCGGGGTATTCAGCCGCGCGTTGTTCGAATTGTTTAAACACCGGCTCCAAAACTTCATCGGAGAATGTTGACGCCGCTAATTGAGAAGTCAGTTCGGAAAATTCGCTTTCGGAGATTACTGAAATTTTGGAAATAGGTTCATTCCGCTTTTCGATGATCTGCGACAAAATATTAAGATAATGCTGCAGCATTCTGCGAATTGTCGGCGCTTCAAACAGATCGATATTATAGCCAAAGGATACGGCGAAACCTTTGCCCGATTCAACCGCCATTAAGGTCAGGTCGAAGGGCGCCACGCCTTGTTCCAGATTCATGGATTCAATCATTAATCCACCCAGATTCAAGCGCGCGCCTTCGCGGCTAAGCGCGAATTGAGAAAGTCCCTGATCGTGCAAAAGGTGAGCGCGTTCCAGAACGAACATGGTCTGGAAAAGGGGAGTGCGGCTCGGATCGCGTCTGGGATGTAATTTTTCAACCAGCAGTGTCAAAGGATAGTCCATGTTTTCAAAGGCATCCAGCGTGGTCTTTTTAACCTCTTCTAGAAATTTCAGGAAAGGCTGGCGGGGATTCACTTGCATGCGGATTGGAAGCGGATTGACAAAATAACCCACGGTTCGTGCGAATTCGTTAATACTTCGTCCTGCGGTGGGCGAACCGATGATAATATCATCCTGACCCGTGTAGCGGTGCAGCAGAATATAATAAGACGCCAGCAGAACGGTGAACGGAGTCACGCCCTGCTGTTCGCAGAATTGATAGACGGAATTTGATAATTCGCCAGGGAGCCAGAGGGCTTCGGTTTTGCCCTTAAATGTTTGAACCGGCGGTCTTGGTTTATCGGTGGGCAAATTAAGAACGGGCAATTCGCCGCTTAATTTTTGCGACCAGTAAGCGAATAACTGCTCGCCGCGTTCGGAATTCAGTAAATCGTCCTGCCAACGAATAAAATCGGTGTAATCTGTCACTACCGGAGGCAGTCCGCTGATATCTCCGTTCTTCTCGAAAATTTGGCTGAGTTCATCCAAAAGTACAGCCTGCGACCAGATATCCGTTACAATATGGTGCATGACAAACAGCAGAATGTAATCGTTTTGCGCTCGGCGGAACAGATAAATTCTCATCAACGGTCCGTTTTCCAGATCGAAATGGCTTTCAACTTCTTCCTGCAAACGGCGCCGGACTTGTTCTTCGTTTTTATCTTGCAGGTCTTCTTCCACAAAAAAGGCGGGCATGGCAGGATGAATGCGCTGAATGGGTTCGCCGTTCGGCAGGTGAAAAGTTGTGCGCAGCGAGGGATGACGATCGATCAGACTCTGAAAGGATTCCCTCAAAAGCTCTTTGTCAAAATCCGACCGGATGCGTACGGCGTAAGCCAGATTAAAGACGCTTCCGGGATTCATCGTGTGTTGGAAATACATGGCGCGCTGACCATGGGATAATTTAAATTCGACTATTTCGGTCTGTTTCTGTTTTTTATCGGAAAATTTAACGGAAGGCGCCTGGGCAACTCCGCCCTCT
>JAJRSN010000143.1 GCA_024278715.1 Calditrichota bacterium | reverse complement strand
ATTAAAAAATTTGCCGTTTTCTGTAATTTTGAATCCGCCAATGCGGGAGAGAAATCTTAATACTTAAAAAAACAAATGATCTCTCTTCGCTCCGCTCATCGAAATGACAGTAATAGAAATTTTTAGCCTAATTTCCAATGTTACTTGCAACCCGTAACCTGCAACTCGTCACGCATTACGCATCACGCGTCACGTCCTTGCAACTCGTCACGTTTTTACAAAAAACCTATTTTTCCGCTCCTGTCAATTCCCGCCAGATTCGTTTTTGGCTTTCGTTCATGTCCGGTATTTTTTCGATAAAATAGCGCTTTAACGAATGATCATATTTTAGCCGCAAACCTCCTTTGTTTATAATTTCATAAGGCAAAGGATCGGTGGAATGAACGACCTTTTTCAAAAAAGCTCCGCCCGCTTCCCCAA
Organism: Calditrichota bacterium; assembly: GCA_024278715.1. Lineage (GTDB taxonomy): Bacteria > Calditrichota > Calditrichia > Calditrichales > Calditrichaceae > Caldithrix. The sequence goes on along the minus strand of JAJRSN010000143.1, from coordinate 2,945 downwards.
TTTGCTCAACAACCATTGATTCCACTTCCTGTTCCGAATACCCCCTTCCCGGCAAATAATAATCGGACCCGCCTTGTTTGTAAAATGTGTTCCACATCGAATTAAGCAGCGCGTCCAGAGAATAGGCTCCGCCGGTTTGAGACCGCAACAGAATGTCCAGCAGCCATCCGGCAATAAGTCCCTTGTAATAGTAGGAATAGGTTGTTTCATCGATATTCGTCTCTTCATAAACCGGAACATTACCTTTAAACAGCCAGGTTAAAATCGAGACTTCGGTTAAATTCCGGTACTTTTTGCCTGGGTCACGTTCATAGCGGGTAATGCGCGAGGCTAATTCGTAAAGGAATTTATCGCCGGTGTAAATTCCGGTTCTGACAAGCGACAGATAAGCGTAGTAAGATGTCCATCCTTCGGCGATCCATAGGCTTGGGGTGTAAACTTCCCTGCTGTAATCAAAGGGACCTAACCCCGCCGGACGCAGCCGTTTTACATTCCAGGTATGAAAAAACTCATGCGCAGACAACCAGATCAAATTATCATAATCGGGATCCGTGTTGGCGTCGCAGTCGATAGAGTCAATATCCATACGCAGTAAAACGCGGCAGGAATTCAAATGCTCCATCCCGTCCGTGTGCTTTAAATCGGGCGAGAGGCTAAAGAAGAACACATAGCGCGAATAGGGCAATTCGCCGTCAAAAAGACCCGCCTGAAAGCGGATGACTTTTTTTAGATCGTCTTCAAAGCGCCGAAGAATTTCCTGCCTGACGGGTCGGTGAAATACCAGAAGATGCGGCTTATTCAGCTCTTCAAACCGATAGACGTACAACCCCCCCATCTCAATCGGACTATCGATAAGCCGGTCGTAATCAGCGGCTTGATAGTAACCATTTTCATTCCGCTTCAAAGAAGTGACTATTTTCCATTGTTCGGGCGCTTTTATTTTCAGCGTTACCGGCAGATGTTTTCTTCCGGCAACATACATGAAAATTCCCGCCCCGTTAACAGAAGCCCCCGAAGAATCGACTTTGGAAAAGGTGCCGTCCAAAGTATTCGCAAAAACGCTGTATTCAAATCGGACTTTTGTTTTTCCTTTGCAGGGTACTTTCCAGGTTTGTTTGTCCGCTAATTTCGCCTGAAGTTTATTCCCCTCGTTATCGAACGCCCGCACGTCAAAAACATTCTTTGAAAAATTGTAAATCACATATCTGCCCGGCGACCAGGCGGGCATGGCAAAAGTCAGAGTATCAACCTTCATCGCCTCTGCTTCTATTTTTACCCGAACCTCGTGCTTTTTGGGATTGGCAATAATTAGTTGATAGTTAATCGCCCCTTTTTGCGAAAAAGCGAACGACAAAAAAAGAAAAACAATGACCAGTAAACGCATGGCTTGACCCTGTTAAATTAAAATATCAGTAAACATTTTATCTCTCCCGGGAATTTCGATTTTCGGGAAATAACGAGCCTTAAGGCGGCGGTTCGCCTCTTCCGAAAAATGCTTATTCCTCTTTACCCGGCAGCGCCGGTCTTTCTGAATCCTTTAAGTGTTCGCTTACGCGGACGCCCTCTATTTTACGAAGCGGTCTTTCCAACTGGGTTGTACGCGTGGTTACAAGTCTGTTGTATTCGCTCTTGGCTTCGTCCAGTTTTTTACCCATCTTTTCCATCGATTCTTTGAAACGATCCCATTGCTTGCGAAAATCGTTAAGTAACGAAAGAATTTGAGCCGCCGTTTGCTCCAGACGAAAATTATCCACCGCCTGACGAATAACCGCTAACACGGCATACAGAGTGATCGGTGACGAGAGGATCACCTTATTCTTAAGCGCTTCGTCCAAAACCGTGCTGTCGTGCTCGTTAATAAAGGCGTAAACCTGTTCATTGGGAATAAACACGATCACGTAGTCCACGGTGTTATCCGAAGGATTGATGTAGTCGCGGGTGGTAACCTCTTTGATCCGCTGCCGGACGTCCTTTAAAAAAAGATGCTTGTAATGTTCTTTTTCCTGATCGGTTTCGGCTTTCAGGTAAGCCAGATAATTGGTCAAAGGAAATTTTACGTCCATATTCACTTTGAGATTTTGCGGAAGTAAAAAAGTAAAATCCGGGCGTTTGTCGCTTCCCTGAATCCGCGTTTGTTTTAAATAATTGATTCCTTCGATAAAACCAGCCATCCGCAAAACATCTTCCGCCATGCGTTCGCCCCACTGCCCGCGGGTTTGAGAGTGGCTTAACGCCGTGGAAAGTTGAGTGGTAATTTCCTGCAGACGCTGTGTCTGTTCCACCGATTGTTTTAACTGCATGCTAATGGCGCCGAAACTTTGTTTGCGTTCTGCTTCTATTTTTTGCACCATTTCCTGCACTTTTGACAGTTCCTCTTTCATGTTCACCAGGGTTTGATCGATTAATTTCTTTTTGCCATCGATCTGTTCTTCGGAAAGACGCGAGCGGTCTTCCAAAACCTTGTTTGCCAGTTGAATAAACTGTCTGGTGCTCTTTTCCAAAGCCTGCATCGAAAGATTGCCAAAGGAGTCCTTCACCTGTCCGAGCATAAGTTCCAGTTCTCGAACTTTTTCCTGCTGGGCGCGGGACCCAAACTCCGCCGCCAATTGCTCGGCGGTCTTTTGATGCCTGGACGTCAGGAAATAGGTCAGACCCGCTCCGATCAAAATTCCCAAACAAACAACAAAACCATGCCGATAATAAATGTTACGATACTGACCATGCCGAAATTTTCCTTGCTGTTAGATTTAATTTTAACTGATTCAATATATTTATTTAACGGCTCATTTAAAAGTAAAAATTGCCCCTTTAAAATATCAACACTAAAATCCTTGCTCTTTGTTATGAGTTTAGGGTGTAAGGGTATAAGCGGCTTCTCCGGTAATCGTAATGCGTAATGAGTTATCTCCGCCATCGCTTAAAAGTTTAGATAATCCGATCAAATT
>JAJRSN010000142.1 GCA_024278715.1 Calditrichota bacterium | reverse complement strand
AAAGGAGACCCTGGATCGGGAGATCGAACAGTTTACGGTGGGTAAAGACCGCGATCTGGACTTGCTTTTGGCTGAGTGGGACGTGATCGGCTCATTGGCGCATGTGACCATGCTGCAAAAGGTCGGTTTGGTTTCGGATGCCGATTATCGGCTGCTGCGGGAGGGACTGAAAGGAATCTACCGCGCCGTTCAAAAGGGTCAGTTTAAAATAGAAGAAGGCGTGGAGGACGTGCATTCGCAGATCGAGCTTTTACTCACGCAAAAACTGCCCGAAGCCGGAGCCCGCCTGCATACCGGACGTTCGCGCAACGATCAGGTTTTGCTGGATATTCGTCTTTTTACCAGAGCGCAATTGCGGGAAATAGTTAAAGAAGTTCAGGGACTTTTCAAAGTCTTTATCAGTCTGAGCGAACAGTACAAAAATGTCTTGATGCCCGGTTACACACATTTTCAGGCGGCGATGCCGTCGTCTTTCGGATTGTGGTTTGGGGCGTACGCCGAAAGTCTGGTGGACGACCTGATTCAACTGCGGGCTGCTTATCGAATTGTGAATAAAAATCCGTTGGGTTCCGCCGCCGGATACGGCTCTTCTTTTCCCCTGGATCGAACGTTAACCACAAATTTGCTGGGTTTTGATCGGCTAAATTACAATTCCGTTTACGCACAGATGGGACGCGGACGCACCGAACGCATTGTTAGCGAAGCGTTGGGCGGCATAGCGGAAACGTTAAGCCGGTTCGCCGCGGACATGGTTTTGTTCATGAGCCAAAACTTCGATTTTGTGCGTTTTCCCGATTCGATTACCACGGGCTCCAGCATCATGCCGCACAAAAAGAATCCCGATGTATTCGAAATATTGCGCGCGCGGTGCAACCGCATTAAGGCTTTGCCCAATGAAATAAAACTGTTGACGACAAACCTGGCTTCGGGCTATCATCGGGATTTGCAGCTAATCAAAGAGCGTTTTTTACCGGCTTTGTCGGAAACGGTAAAATGTCTGAAAATTCTGCAAAAAGTGCTGCCCGAAATTCAGGTTCGGGAAAACATTCTTGAAAACGAAAAGTACAAATACGTTTTCAGCGTAGAAGCGATCAACCGTCTGGTGCAAAAGGGCGTTCCGTTCAGGGAGGCTTACCACCGGGTGGCAAAGCAAATAGAAAACAATGAATTTAAAAAACCGCAAGACCTTAAATACACGCACGAGGGAAGCATAGGGCGTTTGTGCAATGAAGAGATTGACGCAATGATGAGCGAGGTTTTGCGGGAATTTGATTTTTCAAAATGGGAAAAAGCGATTGAGGATATAATCAAAAATTAATTAACAACGGGGAGAGATATGCAATCATCGGGTTTGTACGATTTAAAAAATGAACACGATGCCTGCGGATTGGGCTTTATTGTAAACATCGACGGTAAAAAGAGTCATTCGATGATAAATGACGGGATTACCATTTTGTGTAATCTGGAGCATCGCGGTGCGGTCGGCGGCGACCAGAAAACCGGCGACGGAGCGGGAATGATGCTGCAAATTCCGCATCGTTTTTTCAAAAAGGCGGTAGATTTCGATCTTACCGCGGAAGGAACGTACGGCGTCGGATTTTTGTTTTTGCCCCGTCCATCCGACGACGAAGCCCGAAAAATGGTCGAGCGGGTCGTTAGTAAAGAAGGCGGTAAAATCTTAGGATGGCGCAAAGTGCCCGTCAATCCCGATGCTCTGGGCGATTTCGCGCGGAATTCCATGCCCGCGTTCTGGCAGATTTTTCTGTGTTTTGATCAATTAAAAGGCGAAGCCCTGGAACGCAAATTTTTTATCCTCAGAAAATGTCTGGAAAACGAAGCGAACCGGCGCGGATGGGGCATGAACGACTTTTACGTTTCTTCGCTTTCTTCAAGAACCATTGTTTATAAGGGCATGTTTGTTTCCACGCAATTCAAGAGCTTTTATCCCGATTTGAACGATTCTGCTTTCGAGAGCGCTCTGGTCATGGTTCATCAGCGGTATAGCACCAATACGTTTCCCTCGTGGCAAATGGCGCAACCCTTTCGTTTTATAGCGCACAACGGCGAAATCAATACTCTGCGCGGCAATATCAACAAGATTCAGGATCGGGAATACACGCTTTCTTCGCCGCTGATCGGTTCCGAAATTAAAAAGATCTTTCCCATAGTAAATCCCAACGCCAGCGATTCCGCCTGTTTTGATAATGTATTCGAATTGCTGGTCATGGGCGGGCGCAGCATGGAACACGCCATGATGATGATGGTTCCCGAAGCCTTTGGCTTGCAATACCACATCAGTCTCGATTTACGCGCTTTTTACGAATACCACATGACCATAATGGATCCCTGGGACGGACCCGCCGCGTTGATATTCAGCGACGGAATTAAAGTGGGCGCCTATCTCGATCGTAACGGTTTGCGCCCGGGGCGTTATGTGATTACCCGCAGCGGAAAGGTCATTTTAGCCTCCGAAACCGGGGTGCTTCCCGTTGATCCCGCGGATGTGCTGGAAAAAGGACGCTTAATGCCCGGAAAAATGTTTCTGGTAGATACGCAGCGCAAACGGGTGATTAAGGATAAGGAAATCAAAGCGTCGGTTTCGCGCTGGAAACCCTATCGCCGCTGGCTGGCGGAAAACAAAATCGAATTAAAGGGACTCTTTCAGATTCCCTACCGCATGCGTCTGGACAAAGAGCGCCTGTTAGAAAGACAAAAGGTCTTTGGCTATACGCTGGAAGATATAAAGATGATTCTGCTGCCCATGGCGCAAAACGCTCAGGAGCCGGTGGGTTCAATGGGGAACGACGCCGCCCTGGCTGTGCTTTCGCAAAAACCGCAGTTGCTGTACAACTATTTTAAGCAGCGGTTCGCGCAGGTTACCAATCCGCCGATCGATCCCTATCGTGAGAATTTGGTAATGTCGCTTTCCAGTTGGGTGGGGCGTCAAAAGAATATTCTTGAAGAGACGCCCGAGCATTGCCGTCAGCTTAAACTTTCGCACCCTGTTTTGACCAATGAAGACCTCGAACGTTTGCGCGGAGCCAATATTAAGGGCTTAAAGGTTACCACGGTTCCCATGCTGTTTGAAGCGCGGTTGGGTTCGCTCGAAAAAGGACTGGAACAACTCTGCCTCGCGGTTGAAAAAAAGGTGGACGCGGGTTATTCCGTCGTGATTATGAGCGATCGCAATATTACCGAACACAGCGCGCCCATTCCGGCTTTACTGGCAACATCAACCGTGCATCACTATTTGGTGCGCAAGGCAAAACGCCATTTAACCGCGCTTATTCTGGAAACAGGCGAGGCGCGCGAAGTTCACCATTTTGCCACGCTGATTTCCTTCGGAGCCAGCGGAATCAATCCCTATCTGATTTTTGAGACAATCTACAATTTAAAGCACAAGGGGTATCTGCCGGAAGACATTTCTCTGGAAACTGCGAGTATGCATTTTATTACGGCTGTTAATAAGGGTCTGCTGAAGGTCATGTCCAAAATGGGGATTTCGACCCTGCGCAGCTACCGCCATGCCGAAACCTTTGAAGCCATAGGGCTTTCCAAGGAATTTGTGGAGAGGTATTTTCCGGGAACCTTTTCCCCGATCGGAGGAATAGGTTTAAGGGTAGTCGAAGAAGAGACTCTGCGCCGCCACGCTCAGGCTTTTAATAAATCGAACGGACAATCATCCGCTCAGCTTCCTTCGGGCGGAGACTACTCCTATCGCCGTCAGATCAAAGAGCATCTGATGTCGCCCGAGGCTGTGGTTCTGCTGCAAAGAGCGGTACGCGAGGGGAACTACGAACTTTTCAAACAATACACGCAAGAAGTTGACGGCAACAGCCGCAAGCTTTGCACGCTGCGCGGATTGTTCAAAATTAAAAAGCGTTCGCCCGTTCCTTTGGACGAGGTTGAAGAGGTCGATTCCATCGTCAAACGTTTCGTCACCTCCGCCATGTCGTTCGGTTCCATAAGTAAAGAAACCCACGAAACGCTTGCTTTGGCTATGAACCGGATCGGGGCAAAAAGTAACTCGGGCGAGGGCGGAGAAGATGAAGAACGCTTTAAACCCTTACCCAACGGCGATTCGCTTAATAGCAAGGTTAAGCAGGTGGCTTCGGCGCGCTTCGGCGTTACCATCAATTATCTGGTTAACGCGGAAGAGCTTCAAATCAAAATCGCGCAGGGAGCGAAACCCGGCGAAGGCGGACAATTACCGGGATTTAAGGTTAATTCCGTTATCGCCAGAGTGCGCCATTCAACGCCTGGAGTGATGCTCATTTCGCCCCCGCCGCATCACGACATCTATTCGATCGAGGATCTGGCGCAGTTGATTTCCGATCTGAAACACGCCAACCGTCAGGCGCGCGTCTCGGTGAAATTGGTTTCCGAAATGGGCGTGGGAACAGTGGCGGCTGGAGTTGCCAAGGCAAAGGCGGATATGGTTTTGATCAGCGGTTACGACGGCGGGACCGGAGCTTCGCCGCTTTCTTCCATCAAACACGCCGGATCGGTTTGGGAAATAGGTCTTGCCGAAACGCAGCAGGTGTTAATGCGCAATAACCTGCGGGATCGGATTCGCGTGCAAGTTGACGGACAATTGCGTACGGGAAGAGACGTTGTTATCGCGGCTCTTCTGGGCGCCGAAGAGTTCGGATTTGCCACAGCCGCCCTGATCTCATTGGGATGCGTTATGATGCGCAAATGCCATTTGAACACCTGTCCGGTGGGCGTGGCTACTCAGGACGAACGCCTGCGTAAACGATTTAAAGGCAAGCCCGAACATGTAATGAACTTTATGCGCTTTATCGCCCGCGAAGTGCGCGAGTACATGGCTAAAGCGGGCTTCAGAACCATTGACGAGATGATCGGAAGAACTGATCTTTTGGATGCGGACGAGGCGCTGCACCATTATAAATCGCGCGGGCTCGATCTCTCGAATATCTTTTATGACGATAAGCGGTTGAGCGGGCGCGCTCGTTACTGCGTTAGTAAACAGGAACACGATTTTTCGCGCACCCTCGACGATAAAATTCTGCCTCAGGTAAAAGAAGCCTTTGAGCGGAAAAAACCGGTTCGGCTGGAAATGCCCATTCACAATTTTAATCGTACAACGGGAGCTACGCTGAGTTCGGAAGTGGCGAAACGTTTCGGATCGGAAGGGCTTCCCGACAATACCATTCAAATCAGATTCCGCGGTTCGGCGGGACAAAGTTTCGGAGCGTTTTTAGCGCGCGGAATTACCTTTGAGTTAGAGGGCGACGCCAATGATTATGTGGGCAAAGGATTGAGCGGAGGCAGAATCATTATTCGTCCGCCGAAAAAGTCCGCTTTTTTGGCGCAAAACAATGTGATCAGCGGAAACGTGAATTTATTCGGAGCCACCGGCGGAGAAGTTTTTATTAACGGAATGGCGGGCGAACGGTTTTGCGTGCGCAACAGCGGAGCGGTGGCAGTTGTCGAGGGCGTGGGCGATCACGGCTGCGAATATATGACCGGCGGACGGGTGATTGTTCTCGGAAAAACCGGAGTAAATTTTGCGGCGGGAATGAGCGGCGGAATAGCTTATGTGCTGGATGAAAATCAATTGTTCGATACGCGCTGCAATCTGGAAATGGTGGACATCGAAGGCGTGAGCGAAGAAGACGATATTCGCTTTTTAAAAAAATACATTTCCGAGCATTATGAATACACCAAAAGTCGGCTGGCGGATCACATTTTGCAAAACTGGGAAGAGTATTTACCGTTTTTTGTGAAAGTGATGCCTATCGATTACCGCCGCGCGTTGAAAAGAATGGAAGAGCTGCGTTTCAGAGAAGAAGGCAAAGTGAGTGTGACAGAGGAGGTGTACACCTGATGGGAAAGGCAACGGGATTTTTGGAGTATCGGCGACAGAACTACAGGGAATTACCCGTTGAAGAACGGATTCAGAATTATCAGGAATTTATAATTTTGCCCGATCCGGAGGAGTTGTGCGTTCAGGGAGCACGTTGCATGGAGTGCGGAATTCCTTTCTGTCAGTCTTCGTATGGCTGTCCCGTGGCAAATTTGATTCCCGAATGGAATGATCTGGTCTATCGCAACCTGTGGAAAGAAGCCTACGAGCGGTTGGAGATGACGAATAATTTTCCCGAGATTACCGGCAGAGTCTGTCCGGCGCCGTGCGAGTCAGCCTGCACGCTGTCTATTAACGACAGTCCGGTGACCATTAAACAAATCGAATTAGCCGTTATCGAACGTGCCTTTCAGGAAGGCTGGGTGGAGCCGCGACCGCCGCGCCGTTTGAGCGATAAAAAAGTAGCGGTCATAGGTTCTGGTCCGGCGGGCTTAGCCGCTGCCCAGCAGTTGAGGCGAATGGGGCACGAGGTAACGGTTTACGAAAAATCGCCTAAAATCGGCGGCTTGCTGCGTTACGGAATTCCCGATTTTAAACTGGAAAAATGGATTCTCGACCGAAGGATTCGTTTAATGGAACTGGAGGGCGTGACTTTTGAAACTAACACCGAAATCGGATTCGACATTTCGGCGCGTTATCTTCGCAAGGCGTTTGACGCGATGGTAATTACGACCGGGGCAGGAGTTCCGCGGGATTTGAACGTTCCGGGACGCGAGCTGCAAGGGATCCATTTTGCTCTGGAATATTTGACGCAGTCCAATCTTTTTGTGGACGGAATGCTCAACGGAGAGCAGCGCATCAACGCCGAAGGCAAAACGGTTCTGGTAATCGGCGGAGGCGACACGGGTTCCGATTGCGTGGGAACGGCAATTCGTCAGGGAGCGGAAAGGGTTTATCAGTTTGAGATTTTACCTAAACCCCGCGAGTGGAAAGAATCGTGGAATCCGGAATGGCCCTTTTTGCCCAATATTTTAAGAACCTCTTCTTCGCAGCGGGAAGGTTGCGAACGTGAATGGAGCGTTTTGACTAAAAAGTTCGAGGGCGATAAGGGGCTGGTAAAACGCGGTCATTTTGCGCGGGTGCGCTGGGAAGGCGATCCCCCGAAAATGATTGAAGTCCCCAAATCCGAATTCTCTTTGGATGTTGATCTGGTTCTGCTGGCAATGGGATTTGTTCACGTGCAGCACGGACCTTTACTCGAGCAATTAAAAATTGAATTTGACGAGCGCGGAAACATCAAAACGGATGACGAATACGAAACTTCGGTGGAGGGGGTGTTTACGGCGGGCGACGCCAACACGGGCGCTTCACTGGTCGTTAAAGCAATTTACCACGGTCGTCAGGCGGCTGAATCGGTTCACCGCTATTTAAAAAAACAATAATTTCTTTGGAGGTAAGGATAATGTCCAAAAATAAAAACATGGCAATTTTGGGAGCGGGAAATTTAGGAACGGCGATTGCCAAAGGTCTGTACCAGTCCGGCGAGTACAAAACGGAGAGAATCACTTTAACCCGGCGCCACATTGACCGCCTGGAAGAATTCGATCGTCTGGGGTTCCAAATACAAAAAGACAATAAGAAAGCGGTCGGGCAGTCGGATATTCTGATCATTACGGTTGAGCCGCAGCAAATCAATAACCTGCTCGAAGAAATTAGTCCGGTCATTGATCCCAAGCGTCATGTTTTGATCTCTTGCGTTACCGGGGTGTCGATTAAGCAGATTGGCGAGCGTTTGAGGAAAGAGGCGGTTATCTTCCGTTCCATGCCCAACACAGCCATCGCCATTCGGCAGTCAATGACCTGTCTGGCGTCTGAAAAGGGCAACGGGAAGGCGTTAAAAATGGCGGAGGAAATTTTTTCAACCGTCGGTAAAACCTTGGTGATAGACGAGGAACAGATGGCAGCCGCCACGTCTTTAAGCGCCTGCGGAATCGCATTTTTCCTGCGGGCGATCCGGGCGGCTTCGCAGGGCGGAATAGAAATCGGTTTTCATTCGGATAAAGCCATATTGATTGCCGCGCAAACGGCTTTGGGATCAGCAGAATTACTTTTGAAAAATCACTCGCATCCCGAGGCGGAAATCGATCGGGTAACAACTCCGCGGGGAATCACGATTTCGGGATTAAATCAAATGGAATACGAAGGATTCAGCTCGGCGATGATTCGCGGAATAGTGACTTCGTGGGAAAAAGCCGGTAAATTGTACAAGGAATAGAACACAGATTATGTTGTAGAAAACAGTTCCGATATGCGGCGACAGGAGATCATCGGAATTTGGCGTATTGATCAGAGTTGTTCGGAAGAGAATATTGTGAGAATAATTCGAAATAAAAAAAGCCCCGCAAAATTGCGGGGCTTTCAAAGTTTTCAAAGAAACATTTTTTACCAGGAACGTGAATTGCGATAGCCGCCGCCACCGCCCTGTCCCTGGCGATTGCCGGAACGTTCGCCGCGCGGACGAGCTTTATTCACAACCAAAGTTCTGCCGTCTAATTCGGTGGAATTGATTCCCTCGATAGCTTTTTCAGCTTCTTCTTGAGAATCCATGGTAATAAAACCGAATCCACGAAGTTCGCCAGAATACTGGTCCTTTAATAATTTAACTTCTGAAACTTCGCCGTATTCCTCAAAAAGGCTACGGACTGTCTGTTCGTCTGTGGTTCTTGGAATGTTTCCAATGTAAATGTTCACAGTAAAACTCCTAAAAAATTAATGAAAATAAAATAAATTAAATAATTCGAACAAAAATCAATTGGAAAATTACCTTTAAAGAAGCAAATAAAATCTTCTGGCAGGTTAATTCCTATACGATCTGACGAATTAACTGAGCTAAAGATACAGAATAAAAATTGAGATTCCAAATATAAATTTCAAAAAAGGGAAAAAAAACAAGAGAACCCTATTGCAAAGGCGGAAGAACGGATCGGAACCGGTGGAGAAATATGGCTTTACGGCTTTCCCAACTGTGGGTTCCCTCCTTTTGCCGCTATTTACACAAGATATGTTACACTACCATGTTCATACTTGTATCAGCGTTTTAAAAGCGGCAAAGTAAGCGGCGGAATATTCATGCGCGATGTAATAGAGTTT
>JAJRSN010000141.1 GCA_024278715.1 Calditrichota bacterium | reverse complement strand
TCATCAGCCGGGTTAACGGTAAAATTAAATCGCCTCATTCGACCATTGACGCATTTAAAGCAGCCTTTCCCGCGGGCACTGTCTCCGGCGCTCCGAAAATACGCGCCATGGAAATCATCAATAATCTGGAACCCGACAAACGCTCTTTTTATGCCGGAGCAGTGGGATATTTTGATTACTCCGGTAATATGGACACCTGCATTGCCATACGCACCATGCTTGTAAAAGACGGGACGCTTTACTGGCAGGCGGGAGCAGGAATTGTCGTTGACAGTGTTCCCGAAACGGAGTATCAGGAAACATTAAACAAGGGAATGGCGTTGTTGAAAGCCATTGAAAAAGCATCGGGAGTCAATCAATGATTGTTTTTATTGACAATTACGATTCGTTTACTTACAATCTGGTCGATTATTTCGGGCAGCTTTCGCCGGACATCAAAGTTTTCAGAAACGACCGCTGTTCGGTGGAAGAGATACGTTCTCTTAAACCGCAGGGGATCGTTATTTCTCCGGGTCCGGGCACGCCGGACGACGCCGGAATCAGTTGCGACTTAATTCGGGAAATCGGGAACGAAATTCCTATTCTCGGTATTTGTCTGGGACACCAATGCATCGGGAAGGTTTACGGAGCGCGGATTATCCGCGCGTATCAACCGGTTCACGGCAAAACTTCTCCGATTTTTCATAATCACGATGAAATCTTTTCCGGAATCCCGTCGCCTTTTGAGGCAACGCGTTACCATTCTTTAATTGTTGATGCGGAAAATCTTCCGAGTGATCTGCAGGTCATTGCCGAAACCGAAGACCGCACAATCATGGCAATGCGTCACCGCTATTTGCCTGTTGTGGGTATTCAGTTTCATCCCGAATCCATTTTAACGGATCACGGATTTACCATTCTCTCAAACTGGTTTCGGATTATTCATAAAAGCAAACAAGTCAATCTTAATAAAATTTGAGGTGTACTCATGAAACACATTCTGGAGAAATTAGCCGACAAACAAGATTTAACCCGGGAGGAATGCCGGGATGCTTTACAGTTAATAATCGATAATCAGGTCAGTCCCGCCCAGGTAGGCGCATTTTTAATGGGGCTCAGGCAAAAGGGCGAAACTCCGGAAGAAATTAACGGATTTCTGGACTTGCTGAACGAGCGCATGGTAAAAGTGGATCTGCAAGATACTCAGGCGATAGATGTTTGCGGTACCGGCGGCGACGGTAAGGGGACGTTTAATGTTTCTACCGCAGTTGCGTTTGTTCTGGCTGCCGGCGGCGTAACTGTCGCCAAACACGGGAATCGTTCAATTTCGAGCAACGCCGGTTCAGCCGATGTTCTGGAAAAATTGGGTATTAACGTCAAACTTTCGCCCGAACAAGCCAAACAGTGCGCCGACGAAATAAAAATCACATTTTTTTACGCGCCGTTGTATCATCCCGTTTTTACGCATATCGGACCGCACCGCAGAAGTCTGGGAATCCGAACTGTTTTCAATATGCTGGGTCCTCTGCTTAATCCGGCGAACGTAAAAAGGCAGCTTATCGGAACATTCGATCGCGCCACGGCGGAAATGATCGCCAGAGTGCTGAAAGATCGCGATCATCAAAAAGCGTACGTTGTGCACAGCGAAGACGGATTCGATGAAATATCGCCTTTTGCCAAAACCCATATCTACGAAGTGGATCGGGCTAAAAAGGAAATCGCGCAGTTTCAGTTCGAATCGTTTAAAAAGAATCTCGACCCGGAGCAGGTTAAAGGAAGCGGAGCAGTGGGGAACGCCCTGAAAATTTCGGATATTTTTAAAGGCAGGCAAGGAGCGGATCGGGAAATGATTTTATTGAACGCCGCTTTTGCTTTTCTTGCCGCAGGTCGGGTAAACAGCTTTGAAGAGGGTTATCAATTGGGCGCGGAAATCATCGATTCCGGACTGGCTGCAAAAAAGGTCGATGAATTTCGCGAATTTAGCAACGCCTTCGAAACCGAAACTATGGAGATAGGATGAACATCCTCGACAAAATTGTCAGCCATAAAAAAGAAGAAGTAAAACAAAAAAAGGAAAAAACGCCTCTGGGTCAACTGCGGTTTGAATTTATGAACGTTAATTACAAACACGCCTCTTTGATAGACCGGTTTTTGACCAACGGCGATTTTCATTTTATTTGCGAAGTGAAGAAAGCGTCGCCTTCCGCGGGCATTATCAAATCCGATTTTGATCCGGTAGATCAGGCGCTGGAATATTTCAAGGGCGGAGCGTCGGCAATTTCGGTATTGACAGACGAGCGCTTTTTTCAGGGAAGTCTGAACTATCTTCAGATGATAAAAAAGACATTACCGATTCCGGTGCTCCGTAAAGATTTTATTATCGATACCTATCAAATTATGGAATCTGCCGTTGCCGGAGCGGACATCATTTTGCTGATAGCCCGAATATTAACCCGCGATCAACTAAAGATATTTACTTTATTAGCCGCCCGCCTGGGTATGGAAGTGCTTATCGAGTTAAACGACCCCGATGAACTGGACAAACTCCCGTTGAATGTGGTGGACTTACCAGTGATTCTTGGAATTAACAATCGTGATCTTTCCACCTTCGAGGTCAGCCTGGATAATTCATTGCGCCTGCTTCCCTATTTACCAAGCGGCATTCCCGTAATCAGCGAGAGCGGAATTCGATCGCATCGAGATTGTAAGCTGCTAAAAGACAACGGCTTTAACGGAGCTTTAATAGGAGAGGGTTTGATGCGTCAGGAGAATCCCTCCGCCTATTTAAACAGACTGAGAGAGGCGACCAATGGTATTCACCCATCTTAAAATTTGCGGAATCACTAATTTTGAAGACGCCGAGCAACTTGCCGGCATTGGGGTGTCGTTTTTAGGATTTAATTTTTATCCCGAGAGCAAACGGTTTATCGAGACTGAGAAAGCCGCGGAGATTATTTCGCGCGTACATTTTCCGGTGCGCTCGGTGGGCATTCTTGTGAAACCGACGCTTACCGAATGTCTTAATCTGATCAGACAAACAGGAGTCGATATGCTGCAAATTTACGATCCGCTTGATTTCGACGATTTCGGCGATATCCCGGTTCCCGTGATCGCCGCCAGACGATTGAAAACGGACGAAGATTTTTTTTATGAAAACAAAGGCGAACGTTTTGTTCTGCTCGATGCCTTTAGCGACAGGGAATACGGCGGCACGGGAAAGACTTTGGATTGGAGAACCCTTTCTTCGCTTATTCCGAAAGAACGATTGTTTCTGGCGGGGGGCATTACTCCGGACAACATTTTCGAAGCGTTGAAGATTACTCAACCGGCGGTTATCGACGTGGCGAGCGGAGCCGAAGTTTTTCCCGGGAAAAAAGATTTGCGGAAGGTGTTAAGTTTGCAACGAGCGATTTTAGCGCTCAATTATCAGCGATTAAATAGTGAATTAATTTCGATAGAATAATGGCAAAGGTTTAAAAATGAAACATAGTTTAGCCCAAAAGAAACCGCACATAAAACAATTGCCCGACAACTACGGCTATTTTGGTCGTTTCGGCGGAAAATTCGTTCCGGAAATATTGCGTCCCGCTTTGGATGAACTGGAAGAGGCTTACGATAAATTTTTGAAAGATCCGGATTTTGTCGCAGAATTGGATCGGGAATTAAAAGACTATGCCGGGCGTCCGACGCCTCTTTATTTAGCCCGAAACTTAACGGATCATTACGGAAAGGCGCGAATTTATCTGAAACGCGAAGACCTCGCGCACACAGGCGCTCACAAAATCAACAATACCATCGGTCAAATTTTGTTGGCAAAACGCATGGGTAAATCGCGCATTATCGCCGAGACGGGCGCCGGGCAGCACGGAGTGGCTACGGCGACGGTGGCGGCAAAAGCGGGCTTGGAATGCTGCATTTACATGGGCGAAGAGGATATTGAACGGCAGGCTCCCAATGTGATGCGCATGAAAATGCTGGGCGCGGAGGTCATAGCTGTTTATTCGGGCACAAAAACACTAAAAGACGCCACCAACGAAGCCATGCGCGACTGGCTGACCAATGTCCGAAACACGCATTACATAATCGGTTCGGTTGTGGGACCTCATCCCTTTCCTATGATGGTCAGAAATTTTCAAAGCATTATCGGCAAAGAAGCACTTGAGCAAATCCGCCAAAAAGAAGATCGCCTTCCCGATTACTTAATTGCCTGCGTGGGCGGAGGCAGCAATGCGATCGGACTATTTTATCCCTTTCTCTCTTTTGAAACTGTGAAAATGATCGGAGTGGAAGCGGCGGGAATGGGAATGGATTCCGGTCGGCACGCAGCTTCGCTCACAGCCGGCAGCCCGGGAATTTTTCACGGTATGCTTACCTATTTGTTGCAGGATGAAGACGGACAGGTGCAACTTCCTTATTCCATCTCCGCAGGACTCGATTATCCGGGGGTCGGCGCCGAGCACAGTTACCTGAAGGAAACCGATCGGGCGCAATACGTTGCGGTTACCGATGAACAGGCTTTGCGGGCGGCTTTCCTTTTAAGCCGCTTAGAAGGCATCATTCCCGCTCTGGAAAGCGCCCACGCCTTGGCTTATCTGGAAACGATCATGCCAAAAACGGATCGGGATCAGATCGTGATTGTCAATTTAAGCGGGCGCGGCGACAAAGACATGCAAACCTATTTAAGTTTTTTGGAAAGATAAGTTGTTACGCCAAAGAAGTTTCTCGCAAAAAAAAGGAATTCAGAGAATATGGGTAAAAGGCTTCGTGAACGAATAGAGCGAAATATTGAGCAGGGCAAAAAGATGCTTTCTTTGTTTTTAACCGCCGGATACCCCAAATCCGAAATGACAAAAGACATCATCCTGGCTTGCGACAAAGCGGGAGTCGATTTCATTGAATTGGGCATTCCTTTTTCGGATCCCATAGCGGACGGACCGGTTATTCAGAAGGCGTCGGATATTGCGCTTAAAAACGGGATCAATTTGAATGCGATATTTGAAACGGTCAAAAAGGTGCGGGAAGAATCCGATATTCCGATTATTTTAATGGGTTA
>JAJRSN010000140.1 GCA_024278715.1 Calditrichota bacterium | reverse complement strand
ACCAGCGCCACAATCGCCAGCAGTTCGTACGCCAAAGAAATCAGAAAATTAATGCCCGAAGCAGAGGTGTTAGGGCAGCCGTGTCCCCTGCTGGTTCCTTTGGTGGAAGAAGGCTGGCTGGACGGCGAGGTAACTGTTTTAACGTTAAAAAAATATTTGAAAGATTTAATAGAAGCCGGAGTCGATACGATTATTCTCGGATGCACGCATTATCCCCTTCTGGAACCAACCATCCGGAAAATCGTTGGACCGCAGGTTGCTTTAATCGATTCCGGGAAAGAAACGGCGAAAGCGGTAAAAAGGGTACTTGAAGAAATAAAACTGGTTAACCGATCTTCCGAAAAGGGAAAAGATCTGTTTTTTGTGAGCGATAGTCCGGAACAATTCACAAGGATCGGATCGAATTTTTTGGGAGAAACCTTAACAAACGTTGAACGAATTGATTTTGACGAGTTTTTGATTAAGAATTCATCGTCGCCCTTGTTGAAAAATTTAGAGGTCTTACATGAAGATTAAAACGTTATTTTTTATCATAATGCTGTGTTATTCGGTTTCTTACGCTCAGACGGGATTGTCTTCCGGATTTGAATTTTTAAACACCGATTTTTCGCCAAGGACTTCTGCCATGGGCACGGCGTTTATTACCATGCGCGGTGATTTGAACGGCATTTCCGTCAATCCGGCGGGGCTTGCTTATATTAAAGACCGGCAGTTCTTTTTTAATTATTCCGATTATTTGCTGGATATCAACGGCGGTCAGGCGGGATATTCAACCGAAGTGCCATATTTAAAAAGAGTGGGATTAGCCATTACCTACATGGATTACGGGCAATTCGACGAAACCGATCAGTACGCCGTTTCTACGGGCAAAACGTTTTCCGCCTATGATTTTGCGCTGACCCTTTCCCAGGCAGGCGATTTGGATCCTCACTTTAGTTACGGGGTTAGCGCCAAATATGTTTATTCGAAAATTGAGCGTTACTCGGCTTCCGCCCTGGCGCTTGATTTCGGTTTAATTTACGCCGCTCCCTTTGAACAGGACCTCTATTTTGCGGCAACGCTTTTAAACGTGGGTTGGAATATCTCTTATTACGATAAAATCAGAGAACCTCTGCCCACATCATTCAACATCGGATTTAGCAAAAAGCTGGCTCATTTGCCGCTGGAAGTAAGCCTGAATTTACAAAACCTTAATCAACGGGCGGACCGCTGGTACGATCGATTAAAACGTTTTTCCGCCGGCGGGGAATTTTCGCTAAGCCGGTATCTGCATCTGCGGATCGGCTACAGCAACGCCCAACATCAAAGTTTGCAAATAAACTCGGCTTCACAAAGCAGCTTCGGAGGCGTTTCCGGCGGATTGTCAATTTTCTGGAAAGAATTCAGGATCGATTACTCGTATTCGAATTTCAGCGATCTCGGCAACGTCCATCGCTTCGGCTTTTCGGGCAGCATCCATTGATATCGGATTGAATTTATGTTTATCGATTATGTAAAAATACATGTGATCGCGGGTCACGGCGGCAGCGGCTGCGTGAGTTTCCATCGCGAAAAATACGTTCCCAAAGGCGGACCCGACGGCGGAGACGGAGGTCACGGCGGCAGCATCATCCTTAAAGGAAACCGCAATTTACGAACCTTGCGGGACTTTACCTATCAAAAACTTTACAAGGCGGGACGCGGACAGCATGGCATGGGCGATAACCGGCACGGCAAACGGGGCAAAGATATCGTTTTGGAAGTGCCTCTGGGAACCACCGTCAAAGACGCCGAAACCGGCGAAATTCTGGGCGATATCGTTGAAGACGGGCAGCAGGTAATCGCCGCGAAAGGCGGTAAAGGCGGACGCGGAAACGCGCGTTTTGCCACTTCAACGCACCGCAGCCCCAGAGAATGGGAGCCGGGCGAACCCGGAGAAGACCGCTGGATTGAACTGGAGTTGAAGTTAATAGCAGATATCGGATTGGTGGGACTGCCCAACGCCGGAAAATCCACCTTGCTCTCACGCATTTCAAATGCGCGTCCCAAAATCGCGGATTACCCTTTTACGACGCTCGAGCCCAATCTGGGAATCGTCTATTACCGGGATACCACCAGTTTTGTGGTCGCCGATATTCCCGGTTTAATAGAGGGTGCGCACGAGGGCAAGGGATTGGGTATTCAGTTTTTGCGGCACATCGAGCGCACGCGGGCTATTGCCTATTTGATTGAGTGCACCGACCCCCATCCCGGCGATACTTTTAAGGCGCTTTACCATGAACTGGAAGCATACAGCGATCTGATGGTCAAAAAGCCAGCCATGATTGTGTTGACAAAAATCGATTTGATGCCGGAAGATTTTGTCGTTCCGAAATTCGATAAAAAACTGCCGGTGATAATGATCTCCTCCGTTCGCGGCGATAATCTGCCGGAGTTGAAAGATCAATTTTATGAATTAATTAAGAAGGCGATTTCTCAGGAAGATTTCGAGTGAATCGATTTTCTTTGCAAGGATTACTCGGTTTGTATTCCGTCCCCTTGGTGGGTCCCACAAAGCTGCGCAAGCTCATTTCGGTTTTGGGCTCTCCCGAAGCCGTGTTAAACGCCTCTTACCGGCAATTAGTCCGGATAGAAGGAATCGACCAAAAAACCGCCGAGCGAATTAAACAGGGCGCTGACGGCTACTTTGTTCAGAAGCAGCTTTCGAAAATAGAAGAACACGGCGTCCGGGTTTTAACCTACTGGGACGATCTTTACCCGGAACGTTTAAAGAAAATTTACGATCCCCCGGCATTTCTTTTTTACAAAGGAAATTTAGAAATTTTAGCGAACATCGCCATTGCCGTTGTGGGAACAAGGTCGCCGACCAATTACGGTCGTTTGATTACCGAAAAATTCGCAGCGGTATTGGCGCAGAATAATTTTTGTATTATCAGCGGATTTGCCCGCGGAATCGACACCATCGCCCACAAAACTGCGCTTAAAAATAACGCGCCGACTATCGCCGTTCTGGGCAACGGTCTGGATGTTGTTTATCCTCCCGAAAACAGAGAGCTGTTCGAAGAAATTACGCAAAGGGGATTGGTGCTTACCGAGTATGCCATGGGCACGCGTCCCGATGCCGGCAATTTTCCCAAACGCAACCGCATCATCAGCGGCATAAGCGCCGGAGTTCTGATAACCGAAGCAGGCGCTAAAAGCGGAGCCCTGCTAACCGCCCTGTACGCCAATGATCAGAATCGCGAAGTCTTTGTTGCGCCGGGTCCGATTCTTTCTCCCAAAAGCATGGGCTGTAATAAATTGATCAAAGAAGGGGCAACTCTGGTCCAATCGCCTGAGGAGATCATGGATGAACTCGCTCCGCAGTTGGAGCTTTCGCGCAATAAAGAACCGAAGAAAATCCCCGAACTTCAGGGAAGCCTCAAAAAAATCTATGAAACCCTGTCCGCAGAACCCTTGCATGTCGATCAGATTGCCATCAAAACACAGCTTTCTCCCGCCGAAACCCTGAGCGGTTTGCTGACCCTTGAATTAATGGGTTTAATTCGGCAAATGGCGGGAAAAATGTTCATTCGTTTGTAATCGAATCAAAACCTACTCAAAACACCGCGAAAGTTCATTTACGTTTCAATGCTTGCAAATCGGAAAAACTATCTTTAAATTCTATCTGCTTTTACCCGACTACTTTGCCAATTATAAAATGTCATAGATTTTACAAACAGTATGGTTTGATTTAATCAAAGGTTTGCTAATTACCTGAAATTGTAATGTTACAATTTGGAAACATTTTGACTGAAATGTTTCCAAACAGAAACGTTTTGCAATTAAAGCGAATTGTTTCTGTTGTTTTTAAAATTTGATTTTTCTTAAGTTATTAAAAGTTTCATTAATCGGCGTGCTTTTTGTATTGCTATTTTGCTTAAAAATCCCATTAAAAACCGGGGTATGGCGTAACGAAGCGAATAACGGAAATAAATAAAAAGTCGAAGCAAACAACGCATATAAAAGAAATCGAAAAACAGAGTCATTTCCGCAAATTAACCGATCAATACAGCTTTTTTACTATTTCGCTTTGCAAAAAAGAGGGCGAAATTAACACAGGGGGAATTTATGTGTATCGATAAAATTAATAAAGAAGCACTCTTCAAATTTCTTTTTCTCGTCATTATTGTGTTGGGCGTGTGCGGAAAAATTTCCGCCCAGAACGCGGTTCGCGGTATGGTCAAAGTAATACCGCCGGTTCCGGAACTTTCCGAGGAAGCGATAGGATACGGGCAAAGCTGGGCTTTGGTAATAGGGATTGACGAATACAAAGATTATCCCAAACTCAGAACAGCCGTCTGGGGCGCTAAGGCGTTTGCCCAAAAACTAAAAGAAGAATTTGGTTTTCCCGAAGACCACGTAATCGAATTATACAATCAGGAGGCGACAAAACAAAAGATCGAATCTTACTTAAAGGATTTTTTTGTTCAGAATGCGACGCCCGATGACCGGTTATTAATTTACTTTGGCGGTCACGGAGATACTTATCAGGAAAAGATAGGATATCTCTGCCCTTACGATGCGGAAAAGCAGCGGTTGACCATTACCGGAGTATCCATGAATGATTTAAGGGAATTAAATCAGATTATTTCGGCAAAACACATTTTTTATATTTTTGATTGCTGTTTTAGCGGCATGGCTTTTGCCCGGGGAGGCATAGGCGATTTACCGCCCAACGAACAGGATTATTACAAAAAATTATTGACTAAAAAAACCAGACAGGTTTTAACCGCTGGTCAAAGTAATGAATTGGCTCTTGATGTGGGTCCCGGAGGCAAATACAGTCCGTTTACCTATTTTCTTTTGGAAGCGCTGGAATCGCAGGAAGTAAAAGACGATTTTAACATAATTCAAGCCTCGCGAATAGGACAGTATGTCAAAGAAAAGGTAGGTCGTTACACCGGCGGAAAGCAAACGCCCATCATCGACCGCTTTCCGGATAGCGAGCAGGGCGACTTTTTATTGTGGAAGGAAGAAGAGAACCGGGTAAGCTTCCCTTCTTCGTTTTTGCAATTTTCCAACGGTTCGCAAACCCAATTGGATAAATTAATAGACTATCAGGTTAAAACTTACGGCAGGAAGAATTTTCTCATTGTCTTCTGGGATAGTTACTGCGTTCCGTGCCTTCACGAAATAAAAGCCTTAAGCAGCCTGAGCTTTCCGGGTAATTTTTTAATAATTACAATAAATCTGGACGATCCCGAAAGCGCAAGAAACTTTACCCTTGCTAAAAATTTTATAAAAGATTACGAATTGTCCAACTTTGTAAATCTGTTTTTAACGTCCTCCTCCCAAAAAATAGAATTTCTGCAAAAATTCAACTTTAATGCAACGCCGTTAACCATATTAATCGATGAGCGTAAAAATATCCGAATGCGGAAGGCGGGATATGATTATCGGCTGGCTATGAGCAAAAATCTTTTGTACATGGAAATTTTAAGGAACGCCGTAAGATAACAAATCAATGAGGAAGGAAGTATTATGGGGCGAATAACAAGGATTTTAGCGTTTTTTCTGATTTTAATCATCATTCAAAATACTTACGCATTTCGTAAATCGCGCGCTATTTTTTATTATGTGAAAGCCGGCGAAGGAATAACGATAGAGCATATAGAAACATTAAAAAAAGCCATCCGCAACGCCCTAAGGAACAATCCCAAATTCGAGCTGGTTTCCGATGAAAATATCGAGGCGGTGTTTAAAAGAAACGGAATCAGCGAAGACGGCTGCACAACAACCGAATGCGCGGTCAAAATCGGAAAGGATGCCAATATTGCCGCCGATTATGTAATGTACGGCGAATTAAACCTCTCCGACGCCGGTCTGTTTTTGATTAACGTCCGCGTGGTCAGCGTGGAAAACAAATCCATCCTCTGGGAGCCGGTGAATTTTAAAAAAGCGGAATCCGTTAGCAAGTTTTATAATGTCGCAAACGCGATTATCGATGAGTTCTCAAAAATAATTCCGGTGGAACCGCAGGTAAAAAATATCCGAAATGACAATTCAATAATTATCGATGTGGGGGCAAAATTAGGGATAAATAAAGGAAAACGTTTTTACGTGATCAGCGAAATGCAGTTCGGTTCTGTTTTTGACAAACAGATCGATACCCTGGCGTTGGTGGAAGTCACTCAGGTAACCGATGATCTGTCGCTGGCAAAAATCATTTCTAAGTATAAAGACATGATAGTCGGCGCGAAATTGGTGCGAACCACCGCGGAAGTTGATGAAACTCCGCCGGTTATTCAACACGAACCCGTCCTTTCGGCTGGTAAATTTATGGACATTCCCATCGAAGCCGAAATCAGCGATAATAAAATGGTCAAAAGAACAACGCTTTATTATTCGGCTTTACCGACGGTTCCGTTTAAATCGTTGCCGCTGCGTCGTAAAGTCGGTCAAAAAAACGTCTATGCCGCCTCTATTCCCGCCGGTGAAATCGGCGAAAATAAAGCGATTTATTATTACATAGAGGCTGAAGACGGAGAAGGAAACGTACGAACATTAAAAGCTTCTACCGGCGAGCCTTTTGCCATTACCATAAAAGCCATTGACAACACCCCGCCGCAGATCACCTACAATCAGCCCCAGGAAAAGGCAAAATCCAACGAAATTATTTTTACCGCAAAAGTCATGGACGACGTTCGCGTTAAAGAAGTTATTTTACACTACCGCTTCGATAATTTCAGTCCCTTCAAATCCGCTTCGATGAAACTATTTGCACAGGATGTTTACGGAATCGGCATTCCCTTTGCCGAAATCGCCTCTTCCAATATCTGGTATTACATTCAGGCTACGGATTTTGCCGGCAACAGCGGGTTTATCGGAAAACCGGACGCCCCTATTTTGATGAAAGTTTCATCCCGCGATATTACGCCTCCGCAAATCATAATTTCACAAACTTTGTCTCAACGAAACGACGGGACTTTTATATTAAAAGCCAGAGTAATGGATGAGAATAATATCAAGGAAGTTAGCTTTAATTACTTTTTAAACAATAATAATGCACAACCAAACTCGATTCCCATGCGTCCGGCGGGAAACGGAATTTATCGGGTTGTATTTAGCCCAACGGTAAAAGATGTCGGACAAATTGAATATTACGTTCGGGCTTGCGACGAAAACAACAATTGCGCCAATTCTTTAAGAAATGTTTATCTTGCAAACGTGGATGAAAAGACACGATTCAAGGATAACGAGCCGCCGAGTTTTAATAATTTTTACAAAATTAACTTCGGATTAAAAACCTGGAATTACAAAAAAGGCGGAAATTTGGTCTATCCCGTGATCTTTAAAGTGAAAGATAACGTCGGCGTGGATAGGGTGGAAGTTTTTTACAGGAGTCTGGGCAATGAATCCTTCCAATCCATGACAATGGGAAAAATATCCGATGACAATGATTATGGCGATTTGATTATCGGTTCGGACTACGGCGTGGAATTTTATTTTAAAGCCGTCGATAATAATAAAAACATCGCTCTTTTCGGTTCGCCTGACGATCCGTTTAGAATAAAAATCAATCAGGATCCTTCTAAGATGGGAAAATTGCCTTCGACTGTCGAAAAACATAGGAAAAACAGAGGGAATTAATTCCATGAAAATCAAAGCAAAACTACATGGTGTTTTATCCTTTTTTTTATTGATCGGATTGGCTTACCCGGCGCAAACGGATATCCGCGTTATTTACATTAATAATGTGGACGGATATTTACGCGCCTGCCACTGCCCGGGAAATCTTTTTGGCGGATTGTTGTACGCGTTTGGCGTGGTCGATGAACTTCGCGCCGAAAACCCCAATACCATATTTCTCGACGCCGGCGACCTTCTGCCAGCCAAAGACTGGAAACCCAAAGCCGAATACGCCGTCGAGTTTTACAACAAAATGAAAGTCGATGCCGTTAATATCGGCGATCAGGAATTCTGGTTCGGAACGCCGTTTTTGAGATCTCTTTCCGGAAAAGCGAATTTCCCGTTTATTTCGGCAAATTTACGTGTGAAAGACTGGGAATTCTTTAAGCCCTGGCTGATTAAAGAGATATCGGGAATAAAAATCGGAATTGCGGGGGTTTTAAATCCGGAAACTCTGAATTTTCTGGACAAAGAGAAAATAGGCGAAGTTGAGGTTCGGGACTATCGAAAGATTTTGCCGAAAATCTTAAATGAATTTAAACGACAGCGGGTTTCGATGATTATTTTGCTTTCGCATTCGGGATTGGAGGAGGACAAGCAAATCGCAAAACAATTTCCCGAGATAAATTTTATTATCGGAGCGCACTCCGAAAATTTGCTAAAAAAACCGGTTGTTGAAGGCGGAACCGCCATTTTTCAGGTTGAACATTATGCGCACTATCTCGGCGTTCTGGATGTGAAAGTTGACGGGAATCGGGTAATAAATTATCAGAATAAAGTCGTAAAATTGGAAAGCGTGCCTGTGGTTCGGGAGGCGGCTCAAATTTATCAGGCTTATCTTGACGCAAGCGACGCCCTGGTCGATTCTTTGAGTTTAAAGGCTAAGCAAGCAAACCGTGCTTACAAAGCCAATCCCAAACCGTCCGATTGCGGGAGCTGTCATTTTGATGAGTACAATCACTGGTCAAGAACGCAGCACGCCTTTGCCTGGGAAGTAATCACCAAAGACGGACGCACCACCGATGTTAGCTGCATTTCATGTCACACAACCAGATTCGGTAAATCCGGCGGCTTTGTGAGCGCGGAAATAACACCGGGATTGGTCAATGTGGGCTGCGTTTCCTGTCACACGGATTTTGAAGGTCATCCCGATAAAAAAGAAAGCATGAATCCCATCAGCGAAAGAACATGTGTGGAATGCCACGACAAACCCAATAGTCCGGATTTTGAACTCAGTTACTACCGGAAGGCGGTGCTGCACAAAATGAAGTATCATGTTGTGCGGAAAGGAGATTGGCTTTCGAAGCTTGCCGGAAAATATTACAACAATGTTAGCCCCTGGCAGATTATTTATCGGGCAAACAGAGCGGAAGTAAAAAATCCCGATCTTATTTTTCCGAAACAAAAGTTAATCATTCCCGCGATTCCCGAAAATAAAATTCATTAACATTGAATTCTTGTTTTTAGTTAAGCGTACTTCTCCGTATTCGCCAGATGTTCAATGTCATTTTGTTACGCATCAGGCATTACGTTCTTATTCCGGATTATCTCAAGAGCCGATCGCTAAAAAAAGCCGGAAAGAAGGATTTCTCTGTAATCAGCGCAATCAGAGTAATCAGATTAATCTGCGATCGGAATACCGCAGAGTGCGCAAAGTAGGCGCAAAGCACGCAAAAAAAATCAGTAAATTGAATTGGAATGCCATAGAATCTTCCGGTTTAATCAAAAAGCCGGAAAGAAGGATTTTCCTGCAATCTGCGCAATCAGATTAATCTGCGATCGGAATACCGCAAAGCACGTTAAGAAGAATTCGGTAAATTACAATACAAGAGAATTTTCCGATTTAATCAAAAAAGCCGGAAAGAAGGATTTTCCTGCAATCTGCGTAATCAGAGCAATCAGTTTAATCTGCGGTCAATTTTTCACAAACATGGATTTTAATCGCTGCGTTTGGGGGCTGTAATCTCAATAATAACAGAGTAGTATCGCGTTTTTAAGAAATATCGGATTGCTATTGTTTTGAGTGTTTATAGTTGCTAAATTTACCTCTTAAATTTTTCCGGATGTCTTATTAAAATAAAAATGGGAAAACGCTTATGTACAAGATTGTTGATGCCCGCTTTTTAGCAGAAAACATCAAGCTTTTTGAGATCGAAGCGCCTCGAATTGCCAAAAAGCGAAAAGCCGGACAGTTTGTCATTATTCGCATTCACGAGCATGGCGAACGTATTCCGCTGACGATTGCCGATTCCGATTCGGAGAAAGGAACCGTTACGATTATTGTTCAGGGAGTCGGTAAAACCACAAAAGAATTAAATTTGAAGGAAAAAGGAGAGTACATCCTCGATGTGGTCGGACCTTTGGGTCAACCGTCTCATATCGAGAATTTCGGCACCGCGGTAAGTATCGGCGGCGGCGTGGGAACGGCTATTGCTTATCCCACGGCGGTGGCTTTAAAACAAGCCGGCAATTATGTGATCACCATTAACGGCGCGCGCACCAAGGATTTGGTTATCCTTGAAGAAGAGATGAAAGCCGTAAGCGACGAAGCCTACATCACCACGGATGACGGCTCTTACGGTTATCACGGGTTTGTGACCGATAAGTTGCAGGAACTTATTGATCAGGGAAAAAAGATCGATTTTGTTTTAGCCATTGGTCCCATTCCGATGATGAAAGCCGTGGCAGAGGTGACGCGTCCTTATAACATCAAAACCATTGTCAGCCTGAATCCCATCATGGTTGACGGAACAGGCATGTGCGGAGGCTGCCGTGTTTTGATTGACGGAAAGGCGGAGTTTGCCTGTGTTGACGGTCCGGAATTCGATGCGCATAAGGTGGATTTTAAGAATCTGGCGGATCGAAATCGTATGTATCGGAAGTTTGAGGAGGAGGCTCTGAAAAAATTTGAAGAAAAATGTAAACTGGAAGAAAAAATAAAATCCTTACAAGAAGCAGAATAACATAACTCGGGAAGGGTCATGAAGCAATTAACACCAAAGGAAAGAATGAAAATACCGCGGCATCCGATGATAGAACAGGATCCCACGGAACGAAGCAGAAATTTTAAAGAAGTTAATTTGGGCTATACCCCGGAATTAGCCATCGAAGAAGCGCAACGCTGTTTGCAATGTCCTAAACCGACCTGCGTGGCGGGTTGTCCGGTTAGTATTCAGATTAAAGATTTTATCGCCTTGATCGCCGAAGGTGATTTTATTGGCGCCGTGAAAAAAATCAAAGAAGACAACGCCCTGCCAGCTATCTGCGGTCGGGTTTGCCCGCAGGAAGAGCAATGCGAAGAGGCTTGCGTTGTGGGCAAGCGTAACGAACCGGTGGCTATTGGTTATCTGGAGCGTTTTGTCGCCGACTACGAACGCGATTCGGGTAAAATCGATATCCCCGAAGTCAACCATTCGAACGGTAAAAAAGTAGCGATTGTGGGCAGCGGTCCGGCGGGACTAAGCTGCGCCAAAGATTTAAGAGAAAAAGGTTACGAAGTTACGGTTTTTGAAGCCCTGCACGAATTGGGCGGCGTGCTCGTTTACGGTATTCCCGAATTCCGTCTGCCGAAAGAAATTGTACGCACCGAGATCGACGGTTTGAAACGGATGGGCGTAAAATTCGAAACCGATACGATTATCGGCAGGGTTTTTACGGTGGATGAATTATTTAAAGAAGAAGGCTTTGACGCGGTTTTTCTTGGAGTGGGCGCCGGTCTGCCCTGGTTTTTGGGAATCGAGGGCGAAAACCTGAACGGCGTTTATTCCGCCAATGAATTTTTAACCCGCGTAAATTTAATGAAGGCTTACAAATTCCCCGATTACGATTCTCCGATTCTGGATTGCAAAGATCGTAACGTGGCTGTGTTTGGCGGCGGAAACACTGCAATGGACGCCGTACGCACTTCGCTGCGTTTGGGAGCAAAAAACGCCTACATTATTTACCGCAGGTCCGAAAAAGAGATGCCCGCGCGTGTGGAAGAAATTAAACATGCCAAAGAAGAAGGCGTGCAGTTTATGCTGCTTACCAATCCTGTAAAATTTATCGGAGATGAAGAAGGATGGCTTAAAGGAGTTGAACTGATCAAAATGGAGTTGGGCGAACCGGATGATTCGGGAAGAAGACGCCCCATTCCCGTTGAAGGCTCCAACTTTACCGTTGACATCGATGTGGCTGTGGTTGCTATTGGCAACGGACCGAATCCTTTGATATTTAAAACCACCCCCGAACTGGAAATAAGCAGAAGAAGCACCGTTGTGGTTGATCCCGATAGCATGAAGACTTCCAAAAAAGGCGTGTTTGCCGGCGGCGACATTGTTACCGGCGGAGCGACAGTGATTTTAGCCATGGGCGCAGGACGCAAGGCAGCCGCGGCGATCGACGAGTACATTCAAACGGGCAAATGGTAAAAAGAAGATCAAATTAAAAATGAAAAGGCAGGGCGTCGGCTCTGCCTTTTTTGCTATTTGTCAAACGTTTAGGATTTATGGTTTTCTTCCTCATTCCACTTTGTTTCTTATTCGTTAAGCGTTGAGAGTGTAAGCGTTAACCGTACCTCTCCTGCCATTTATCACGTCAAATCAGCGTCACGGCTTTCTACATTCTGCTTTCTGATAATCTTTTTCTTTTGTCATTTTTCATCTTTCTT